>JAJXZK010000155.1 GCA_021780095.1 Acidobacteriota bacterium
TGCCGCCGAAAATCGTCCCCGGATTCACCGTCAGCCCCGTCTTCAAATCCGTAAACCGCGAAATCTTTTCAATCAGGCGCGCCAGCTCCAGCACCGCGGAATGTCCTTTTTCAAAATCGACGCCGCTATGCGCCGCCACGCCACGCACATGCACGGAATAATCCCCAACCCCTTTGCGCGCGGTTTTGTATGCGCCCTGCGGCCCCTGCGACGGCTCCAGCACAAACACCGCGGAACATTCCTGCGCAATTTTCTCCGTCACCGCGCGCGAAACCGCGCTGCCAATTTCTTCATCGCTGACCAGCAGCACCACCACCGGCGTTGTCTGCGCCTGCCGCTCGCGCAACATCGCAATCGCATGCAGCGCCATCACCACGCCCGCTTTCATGTCGTACACGCCCGGCCCGAACACCCTCCCTTTCGACACCCGAAACGGCATCTTCTCGAGCGTCCCCATCGGCCACACGGTGTCGAGATGGCCCAGCAATAAAACTGGCTTCCGCCGCACTTCGCCACGCGCGTTCGCTGCTTTCTCCATCGCCCCGAACCGTACTTCCAGCAAATCGCCAAACTTTTTCTGACGATGCCAACGAATTCTTCCGCCCACATCCTCGAACCATCCCGCTACCAGGCGGCTGGCTTGGTCGACGGCAGCTTTGTCTTCGCTCGGCGACTCGATCGACACCAGCGCCTCCAAATCCTCCAGCATGTTTTTTTGCCGCCTTTTTGCATATTGCAGCAATTCATCGGGTGCAAGTAATCGTGGATGGCTCAAGTCTGGTGTCCTTTCCATCTTCTTCTACGTCCATCTTTGTGCCGTTTTCGCACCGTTCGGAGTGCAGTCACGACACAATATGTGGTATTTTTGCCACATCCATCTCGACGCGACTCCTTATAGGATAGGCGTTTACAAGATAGGAGCCATGCGATCGCGCGCAACCTGCAATTCGAACAGACCATCGGCGGCTCTGTAGAGTTCTCTGGAATCGGCCTGCACAGTGGTGCACCCGTGCATTTGCGATTGCTGCCCGCGCCCGGCGGTGCTGGCATTTTATTCCGCCGCACCGATCTCGACAATTTTGAAATTCCCGCCACCGGCCGCAATGTTGCCAAAGTCAGCTACGCCACCAGCTTGATGCGCCAGGGTGTGTTAATTTCCACCACGGAACACTTGCTGTCCGCGCTGGTTGGCTACGGGATCGATAACGTCATCGTCGAGCTCGACAATCTGGAACTGCCCATCCTCGATGGCAGCGCGCTTCCTTATATTGCTGCCTTTCAGTCCGTGGGGCTGCAAACACAACGTCGCCGCCGAGAATATCTTCGCATCCGCAAGACCATTGAAGTCCACGATGCCAGCAAATTCATCGGCGTCTATCCCGGCGATGGCTACAGCGTTTCTTACGCCATCGATTTTCCCGCGCCCATCGGCAAAGAATCGTTTCAGCTGGATCTGAATACCGGCGCCTACGCCACCCATCTGGCTGCTGCGCGCACCTTCGGTTTTCGCGAGGATGAAGAAAAGCTCCGCAATATGGGCCTGATCCGCGGCGCATCTCCGAAAAATGCAATTATCCTGACCAATCAAGGCGTGCAAAATGGCCCGCTTCGTTTTCCCAATGAATTCGTCCGCCACAAAATTCTCGATCTGATCGGCGATCTGGCGCTCGCAGGCAAGCGCATCCAGGGCCACGTGGTTGCGGAGCGCGCCGGCCACGCCATGCACACCGCGCTGGTCGCACGCCTGCTGCAGGATCGCTCCGCCTGGGAACTGGTTCATCTCCCCGTTCAGGAAGAAGAAATCGACATCTCCTCGCGGCTGCATCCGGCAACCCTCTCCGCATAAATCCAGAACTACGCCACTTTTTTCGCTTATTTTTTTCTGCCCCAGGAACTGGGCTTGACATTTAGTTGCTAAGGCAACTAAATTGGCCAATATGGTTGCTAAGGCAACTATCTCTGCAAGGATCAACGAGGGGTCAGAATGAGCGCTGCGAAGTCGCGTTCCCGCTCCGTCCATCGTCCGGAAGATCATCTCGGCTATTGGCTGACTTTTGTTTCCAGCAAAGTGGTAACTTCCCTGGCGCGGCGACTGGAAAATCTGGATGTCAGCGTTTCCGAGTGGGTCGCGCTGCGCAAACTTCTTGATCAGCCAGCAGCAATTTCCATCAGTGCCCTTGCAGAAGAAATGGGAATGACGAAGGCTCCCGTGTCGCGACTGGTCGAGCGGCTGGTGCAGAAAGAACTGGTCAATCGACAAGACAGCCGCAATGACGCCCGCGCACAGCAGATTTGGCTTAGCTCCGCCGGGCAGAAACTTGTCCCCAAGCTAGCCGCCATCGCCGATGAAAACGAGGAGGCGTTCTTCGGCCATCTGCCGGCGAACGTCCGTCCGGTGATGATCGCGCTCATCCAAGATATCGCCAAACGTCATCGGCTCATGAAAGCTCCTCCCAAGTGAGCGCGATGGCGACGGAGAACCAGCAGCGTAACGCAGAACCAACCGCATATATCGCGCTAGGTTCAAACCTGGGCGAGCGCGAGCGAACCCTGCGCTCCGCCATCGCTGCGCTTCGACAGCTTGGTTCCGTCGACGCAGTTTCTTCGTTCTATGAAGCTGCTCCAGTCGGTTTGGTTGAGCAGCCGGATTTTCTGAACGCCGTGGTCGCCTTGCGAACCGCGCTGCCGCCGCAAGAATTGATGACCGAGTTGCTGCGCGTGGAGCAGCAGCATGGCCGCGATCGCAGCGCTTCCATCCCGAAAGGTCCGCGCACACTCGATCTGGATCTGCTGTCGTATGGAGATATTGTGATGGAGACCCCGGCGCTGACGCTTCCGCATCCCTCGCTCGCCGAGCGGCGATTTGTGCTGGCGCCGCTGACCGAATTTGCACCGCAGTGGCGTCATCCTGTCAGCGGAAAAACCGCCGCCATCTTGTTGTCGGAGTTATTGCAACGCGAGGGCGACTTCAGCCAGCCCATCCGCAAGGCCCAGTCTTCCACACCTTCCGCTTGAGCCTCGTCGTAGATTCACGTACAGTGCAAGAAACGCGCGCAGTTTTCGCGATCCCAAAGGAGGCACACGATGCCAGCAAATACGGATTTCTTTCAAGCACTGGAAAGCCGCATCGCACCCTACGATCTGCTGACCCATTCCTTCTATCGCGCCTGGACGGCGGGGGAGTTGACTGCGAACGATCTGCGCGAATATGCGGCCGAATACTGGCACCACGTGTCCGCGTTCCCGACCTATCTAAGCGCGCTGCACTCGCGCCTGGAAGATGCGGAGCTACGCCGCACCGTGCTGCGCAACCTGGTGGATGAGGAAGGCATCGACTCCCCGGATCGTAAGCCGCACAGCGAGCTGTGGATGGATTTTGCCAACGGAATGGGCGCAAGCGCCGACGAGGTGCGCCTGCGCGAACTGCAGCCGGAAAGCAAGGCGCTGATCGGAACTTTCTTCAAGCTGATCCAGCAGGAAAATGCCGCGGTGGGCCTGGCCGCGCTGTACGCATATGAATCGCGCGTGCCCGCAATTGCCAAGCAGAAGGCCGACGGTCTGTGCGATCACTACAAAGCCGATGCAAAAACCTGCCGCTACTTCAAAGTGCATGAGACGGCCGATGTGCATCACGCGGAAGTCTGGAAGCAGGCCATCACCAAGGAGCTGGAGCGTGATCCTGCCTCGGCGGATCGAGCTTTGGATGCCGCGGAAACCGCAGCGAAAGCGCTGTGGGACGCACTCGACGGCGTCGAACGCCTGCGCATGCAGCGCCTGGCGAACTAAACTACTGAACTGAAATAGGTCCGCTCAGATCCCACATCTGTCGGCGCGGCAACCCGCGGCGGACGAGATGTGGGCACCCAGGTTGTACGCTCGAAATTCATCCCAGATTCAGCCGGCATTGATCATTTCAGCGGTGCGTTTTCGTCCGTTGCTTCCGTTTCGGTTTTTGCAGCGAGACGCTGAGGGCAGAGGTTTCGACGAACAGGCTGCCTTCGGCTGAACCCACGGGCGTTACGACAAAGGCGTTCGGGCCCGCGTCTCCGTTGAAGTCCATCGAGCCCTGCATCAGAGCATGGAAGTAGTACGTCTTGCCTGCCCGCGCGTCAAGACTACGCAGCTCGACAAAGCTGCCGAAGGATCGGGAGAGGTGTTCAAAGCACACCGTGTGCCGGCCTGGCGATACCTGGACCGGCAGGTACGACCTGCTGTGCTGCAGCGCTCCGGCCCACGTCCCATCGAGCCCGACATTCACGACGGGACCGCTCGGAGCTAACAGGTCAGTATCGGTGTGCGAATGTAAGAGAAAGTAGACGAGCGCGTGGCCCGGAGCCGGGCTGGCGGGCATGGCTCGGGTCGGGTTCTGGGTCACCGCAAACCTTGTGGTGGAAGGGCCGCAGGCGTCCATCGCTGGTTTGGTCGTAAGGGCGTGCTGCGGCGAACTCAACACGCCTATATATCGTCCATATCGTCGGTGAGGATGAGCGGCAAGAACCTGCCCCTGCTGGGAAGCTCGCTGCAGCAGCAGGGCGGCTTCTGCCGGATCGGTGCGATCCATTACAAATTCGCCGCCACCGCTCCAGTCATTCAGGACTTCAACTGTGAAAAAATATTCTTGTCCCGCCTGTGCCTGTAAATCATCGAGGGCTACGATGGTTCCGGCGAAAGGAACCCTCTCGCTGGAGCAAAGATGATGTTGGCCGGGATCAACATTCACGGCCGCGAAGGAGGTACCGCGCGTCGTGGCCGCCCATTTGCCATCGACACCAAGACGCACCGTCGGAGACCCCTGCGGCGTGTCAATGAAGAAATAGACCAGAGCTCTTCCAGGGGCTGGGCCAGACGCAAGCTTTGGAGTAGGAATGGTTTTGTAATTCACCTTGGCCATTTGCGGGCCGCATGCGGCGAGAGCGGCGGGAGATTTAGCAAACCGGGGGACCGGATTTTCCGCGCCGATTGCGGGACCAGTCGCCACGCACAAACAACACAAGAGAAAAAGATGTTTCATAGCGGGTCCTTTCCGCAGCAGAGCCAAGTGTGACAAGTGCCGGCATTCGCCGGTCGAATTATTTCGCGTGCGAGACGCTTTCCGCCATGGTCTCCAGGTACATCGTGGCCTGATCGGGGTTGATAGGCGTGAATGTGAATGCATCGCCCGCGCCCATGGAATAGTTCCAGAGATAGTATGTATGCGCGGCTTGCGCATCCAGATTCGCCAGGGCGACAGACGCGGGCTCGCGTATCCGGAAGAGTCCGTGCCCGGCGATGGTTGCGCAGAATACATGGCGGCCGGGGGCGACGTTC
Source organism: Acidobacteriota bacterium (assembly GCA_021780095.1). The sequence continues at coordinate 5,308 of JAJXZK010000155.1, forward strand.
ATCGCGAGATAGGAAGCCATCTTGTTGGCGCCGATCCAATGGCCGTCCATGCCGATCTTTGTAATGGGAGTATGTACCAGCGGTATGGCCTGCGTTTCGGTGATGAGGTAGACCCTAGCCAGGCCGGGGGGCGGCGGAGATGGGGTGAATGGGTGGTGCCGCAGTTTGATGGCGAAGCGCGATTTTTTGGGGCCGCACGCGGCCAGCGCAGCGGGCGCTTTGAATGGGCTGAGAAGAGGCCTGGGAGCCGCGCTTTGACCGTGCAGCGTGTCGGCACAAGCGAGAACCATCAAAACAGAAAAGGAAAACAGCAGCTTGCGCATGGCGTTCTTCTTTCAGGCGGAGCATCTTTACGAATGCGCTCCGCGTCGCCAGTTTCGTATTCTTAGACGGATGCGCGCAGATGAGGTATGCAAGCAGGCGCAGAAAAAACGTTTGACGTGTTTGATGCTGGATTTTCGGTGAGATCAAAACGAGAGAGGCTCAGTCTCCGTCGAGATGACGGTGCAATCGGCATATATTTTTATTGACGATCAACATGCGCTGCAACTAGGATTGGGCCAACCCAGCAAGTGAATTTGTCGATGCAGTGAGTTGGTTTCTGTGCGCCGCAAGGGCGTTGTGTTTGGCCCCGTAGTTTCGCTACTTCTTTTTGCCCTGGTTGGCTGCGCAGGCCTCACGCCACAAGGGCTCAGCGTCTTGCAGTCCACATCGCTGGCCGCGAATCCTCTGCGTGGCGACACCGCGCCGGTGCGCGACCCCAGCGTCTATCTCGAAAACGGAACGTACTATCTATTCAGCACGGATGCGGGTGGAGAAGCTCCGGATCAGCATCTCCCGATCCGTTGCTCGACGGATCGGGTAACGTGGCGAGTGTGCGGCCAGGTCTTCACCGCGATTCCGGCGTGGGTGCAGCGGGCGCTGCCTGGAATTCAAGGACTTTGGGCGCCGGATATTTCCTATTTCAACGGGCTGTATCACCTGTATTACGTGGGGTCGCGACTGCACACCCAGTCCTCCGTAATTGGGCTGGCGACGAATACAACGCTCGATCCGACCGACCCGGCGTACAAGTGGGTCGATCGCGGGCTGGTGATCGCGTCGCACGAGGGCGACGATTTCAACGCGCTCGACCCGAACATTTTCATCGACAGCAACAAAAAAATCTGGCTGACCTACGGCAGTTATTGGAGCGGCATCAAGCAGCGGCAGATTGATCCGGCGACGGGAATGCTGTTGGCATCGAATGCGGTGCGATATCAACTGGCGGCGCGACCGGATATCTCCGGACATCCGATTGAAGGCGCGTCGCTGGTGGCGGACGGCGGCTACTACTATTTGTTCCTGTCCGTGGATCATTGCTGCGAGAACAGTTTTTCTCAGGATGACTACAAGCAGATGGTAGGGCGATCCACCAGTCCCAACGGGCCGTTTGTGGATGCCCAGGGCGTGCCGCTAATGCAGGGTGGGGGCAGCATCCTGGTGGAAGGAAACAGCGGTTGGCGCGCTCCAGGCGGCGGCACCGTGTATCTGGATCCGCAAAGCGGGAACGACATGATCGTCTTCCACGCGCTGCAAGTCGATAAGGACGGCGACGCGGGCCTGTGGTTGAAGACGGTGGGCTGGCGGAATGGCTGGCCCGTACTGCAGTAAAAGGGCGCACCACGCTTGGCGTGAAGCTGGCAAAGGATGGGCGCCCAGATTTTCTTGACTACGCGCAGGTCTAGAGACGAGGCATCGGTTCGATGGCAGAGGGATTTTCTTCCCACACCGGACCGGGCATCATGAAGCGCCCATACAGGAAGAGCACAGCGCCGATCAGCAGTGGAATCAGCCCGACGAAGAACACGGGGCGATGCACCATGGCCAGTAGAAAAATCATCAGACCGACGCCAACCGCAACTGTGACCAGGCCGCCGAGCTGCAGACCTCCGCGCCGTTTTTCCTGTGCCAGCCGATGCTGCTCCCGCAGATACTGCAGCGCAGCGGCGCCGCCGGCTTCGGGCGATTCGGCAATCTTCTTCAGCAGATCATTCTTGTAGTAAAGCTCGCGCTCCCTGGCTCGCGTGCCGGTCCATGCCGCCACACCAAGGAAAGTGAAAAGTGCGATGCTGCCAATGCTCAACCATACAAATA
>JAJXZK010000129.1 GCA_021780095.1 Acidobacteriota bacterium
ACTGGGTATAACGAGGCCAATAAGTCGCCCAACAGCGATATGGCCTATCAGATTGTTTCCTTCTATGGCAACGATAACTGGAAGGTGAGCAATCGCCTGAACGTGGAAATTGGCGCACGCCTGGAACATGTGGGCCACTGGTACGATCGCACAGGGGTCGGCATGGCCGTCTTCTATGCGAGCCGCGTCGCGTCGGACTATTACGCCGGCAAAGCGGAGCCGGGCTTCTACTGGCATGGAATGGATCAGGGCGTACCGCTCAGCGGTCAGCCGAACCGTCTGGCCTTCCTTTCTCCACGCTTCGGCATGGCCTACGATGTGTTCGGAAACGGCAAGACGATGGTGCGTGGCGGTTGGGGTGCATATCGGTGGCAGGACCAGTACAACGACTATGCCGCCGATTTGCAAACGGCACAGAATATCCGCAGCTATAGTCTGCCGGGCGGCAACGAAATCCTGCAGTCGCAAGTAGGATTGATTAACACCCCACTCGGTCAAAGTCTCAAAATAGCGCCAGCCGCCATTGCCGGTCAACCGGGATTCACGCCAGGCACAGGAACCTATGGTTCCTATACGGGCGCTTCCCCCACCGACTACGGAATTCCGCTCACGTATAGCTGGAACCTGACCGTCGACCAGCAGCTGCCCTGGAACTCTCTGCTGGATGTTGCCTATGTCGGCAGCAGCAGTAGCCAGATGACCGATCTGGGAGAGTCGAGTAATGGCTCGGCGTATAACGCCATTGCCGACCAGAACAAAACCCCGATCGGCGCGCTTTTCAGTCCCGATCCAAAGACAGGTCTGATCGCCACCAACCCGGAGAATGTGAGCACGACGTGCACAGGGGCGACTCCCAACCAATGCAACCAGTATGCGGATTACCATCCGTTCGGGTTTGCCTACGGGACCAACTCGGTGTACATGCACCAGTCAAATTTCTTCTCCAACTACAACGCGCTCCAGGCCTCGTGGACGAAACGCGCTGGCAGGCTGTCGTTCGACTTCAACTTCACCTGGCAGAAACAACTGGGAACCGCGGCACTCCAGGTCAATCCGTTCAATGTCCGTGCCAACTACGGAATCCTGAATGTGAATCGGCCCTATCTGTTCAACTCGAATTACATCTATCAATTCGGGGAACTGATCCATGACAATAACCTCTTCCTCCGGGGTGCAGCGAACGGCTGGACCATTTCCGGCATCTCGTCCTGGCAGGCGGGTGGCAGTCTCGCGCAGGAGAACCAGGGCAACTTTGTCCAGAGCATCAACACCAGCTATGATCCGGCAACGTTGCCGGCCAATGCGAACGCTCTGGGAATTACCACAGGTCTCGGCTCCGATACCTATTATGGAACCGATGCCCCCCTGAACAGGATGCCGGTGTTGACATGCGATCCAAAGTCGGGACTGACGGGGGGTGCGATCCTCAACCAGAGATGCTTTGCCGCGCCGGCGATCGGCCAATATGGAGGGCAAAAATATCCATATTTTGCGAACGCAGCGTTTATTGAAAATGACTTGGCGCTCTACAAGACGTTCGGAATCCGGGGCAGCCAAAACGTTCAATTCCGCATCTCGGCATTCAACTGGCTCAACCACCCTCTGCCGCAGTTCAGCAGCAACAATCAGTTGACCCTGCGGTATATCGCCGACTACAACACCAAGCAGCTTACGTTGAATAAAGCTGGCGACTCACCGACTTGGGGCGTTCTGGATAGCAAAGCCGGAGCACCCAACCAAAGAATCATCGAGTTGAACATAAAATATAACTTCTAATCCCAACTCCGCAGGACTTCGGGGCGTCTCGCAAGAGATGCCCCAACCTTTTTTTGAGCTGTTGCGTGTCGTTGGGGCGGATGAGCCTATTTTCCAAGGCGCGATTTATACTTGCCTTACGATCCAACACCCGAGACAATCTATTGTCCTCTCGGAGCTGCCGAACCCAGTCCCTGCATGAAGCTTCCGCTGAGAATCCGACATCCATATGATTGGCCGTTCACGGTACTTTTCCTCGTTGCGCTGCTCGTTGTTCCTGCCCGTGCGTTCCAGACGAACCGCTTCTCCGGCTCGGATTTAAAGCACGACTACGACGCGGCCCAGCAAGCGCAGTCCAAAGGAGACCTCGCGCGAGCCGCCACCTATTCCACGCTTTTTATCGCGCATGCCACAAACCTGCTGGCGCAGAACTTTACGAACGTCGGGGACTACGGGGAGGCGACGTTGTTATTCAACGAAGGCCTCCTGCTCGATCCAGGCGACGTGAAGATGCGTCTGGATTACGTGCAGCAGGCCATCGCCGCCGGTGACCTGGAGAAGGCCAAGCAACTGGCGCAGGAGGCTGTCGAGATGGCTCCGCGCAACGCATCTGCCCATCTGACCCTGGGACGCGTTTTGCTGCTGGAGAAACAGAACCTGCAAGCGCAGAAGCAGCTGGAAATTGCGGTGGCGCTCGATCCCAACTATGCTGACGGCCTTGCATTGGCACGGGCCGATCTGACGCTGAAGGAAGAAACCCAGGCGGCGACCATCTTTCATGAAATGCAGAAGGGATTTGGCGATACCGCCCAGCTACACATGGACATTGGCCTGCAGTACGCGGAGACGGACTATTCGGAGCAGGCTGAGGAGGAATTCAAGAAAGCCATCGCCGAAAACGACAAACTACCCGGCGCGCATTATTCGCTGGGAGCAGCCTATTTGCAGAATATGGGCGAGATGAATTTTGCTAAGGCGGCCGCTGAGTTCCGCAAAGAACTCGAAATTTCTCCCAACGACACATTGAGTCATTCTCAGCTGGGCTATATAGCGATGAAGCAACATGATTTTCCAGAGGCGGAAACTGAGTTGCTTCGCGCAAGCACGCTGGCGCCGCAAGATCCGGATATCGATCTTATGCTGGGGCAGTTGTATATCGAGATGAATCAACCGGCGAAGGCCGAGGCGACGCTGAGGCGATCGATCGAATTGACGCGCGATCTATCGCGAAACAACTACCAGGTGCAACGCGCTCACTATTTGCTGGCTCGAGTCTTGATGCAGACCGGGAAGGTGGAGGAAGCCAGGCAGCAGATACAAATTTCAAATGGGCTGCTCCAGCAGATGGACCAGGCGAAGCAGGATAAGCCAGCGGGCTCCGCACACGGAGAGGCTGCGTCGCCGCTTCCAGGCAATAACATGAGCCCGCCTGCCGCGATCGACGCCCAGCAGTTGCAGAAGGCAAAGGCAGTCGAGGCGAAGCTTGCCCCGGTCATCGCGGACAGCTACAACAACCTGGGCGTAATTTCGGCGATTCGTAAGGATTACACGCAGGCCACGATTTATTTTCAAGACACCGCGAAGTGGGCCCCAGGGTTAGAGGGTCTGGACCTTAACTGGGGACGCGCGGCGTTTCTCGGTGGAGAATATGAGCAGGCTATCCCCCCGTTGGAGCGCTACGTCCAATCTCACCCAACGGACGAAAGCGCGCGATCTATGCTGACGACCAGCCAGGATCGAGTGAAGCAAGATGGAAAAAATCAGAGAAGAGGGAGCAGGAAATAGATGGCTTGGCAAGTAAGCGCTTCTACCGCCAAGGCTGTCGCAGGACCATTCGCCTATGCATTCGCTACTATTTCTCCTGGCGCTTTTTCTGCCAACCGCAACGGCGCCGTCGACACCATCTCCCATCAGCTTTCACGATGTTGCGTCTCAAGTCGGCGTCACAAAGGTTCCGTATTCGTCTCCGGAAATGCGGTATCTACTGGAGACGATGGGGGGCGGCATCGGGCTGTTCGATTGCGATGGCGACGGTAAGCTGGACATTGTCACGGTAAATGATTCGTCGATCGACCATTTTCTGCACGGTGGCGATCCGATGATTACGCTCTATCGCCAGAGCTCTGGCTTGCACTTTACCGATGTCACGCAGGCCGCCGGACTGACTACCAAAGGCTGGGGGATGGGCCTGGCCATTGGAGATTTCAACAACGACGGCCTACCTGACATCTACGTTGCGGGCTATGGGCACAACGTCCTCTATCAAAACATGGGCGACTGCAAATTCAAGGACGTGACCCGGAAAGCCGGAATCGCAGGTGGCGGTTTCAGCGTCGGCGCGGCCTGGGGAGACTACGATCGCGATGGCAACCTGGATCTGTTTGTCTCGCGATATGTGAACACCGACATTCACCATCTTCCACAGCCGGGCGCGAAGGCTTTATCGTATCGAGGGCTTCCCATTGAGGTTCCCATCAGCGAAGGTGAATCCGACCTGTTATTTCGCAACAAGGGCGACGGCACATTCGAAGAAGTCGGCGTAAAGGCTGGCGTAAGCAACCCAGACAAACGTCTCGGCATGGGTGTTTCCTGGGGAGACTACGACGGTGATGGCTGGCCCGATTTATTTGTCGCGAATGATCAGGGGCCGAACTTTCTCTACCACAACCTGCACAACGGAAAATTTGAAGAGGATGCGATGTTGTTGGGAGTTGCCCTCAGTCAGGACGGGCATCCAATGGGCAACATGGCCGGGGACTTCGGCGACTACGATCGAGATGGCAAATTCGACCTGGTGGTGACTCGATATGGATATCAGCCGATGTCGCTCTATCACAATCAGGGCGCGGAGGGCTTCGTCGATACCACCTGGGATGCCAACATTCACCAGCTCAAGTATTCTCCCGTGCGCTGGGGCAGCGGCTTTGCAGACTTTGATAACGATGGCTGGCCGGACATCTTTGTGGCGACAGGAAATGTGAGTCCGCTGGTCGATACGTTGCCGGATGAGTTGAAATATCGCGAACCGATTCAGATGTATCGGAACATCGATGGCAAGTCCTTCACGGAAATTGCAGATATCGCGGGGTTAAATGACGGGCCGTTGCAATCAAGACGTGGAACGGCGTTCGGCGACATCAATAACGATGGCAATGTCGATGCGGTGGTGTATAACATCGGCGCACCGCCGTCGGTTTTCTTGAATGAGACCAAAAACTCGAATCACCGGGTTTTGTTTCGCCTGATCGGAACAAAAAGCAATCGCGCGGCAATCGGCGCACGCATGACTGTTGTGACCGCGAGGATGACACAGATCGATGAGGTCCACGGCGGCGGGAGCTATCTTTCGTCGAATGATACGCGCCTGCATTTTGGACTGGGTGAAGATGCGATGATGACGAAGGTGGAAATCGCATGGCCGAGCGGGCAGAAGGATGTCCTGAACAACGTCGCAGCCGATGCCATTTACACCGTGGTTGAAGGGAAGGGAATTGTAAAGACAACCCCCTTCACTTCGGCTCCGAAATAAGAGCCGTGCATTCTCCCCACCAGGTTTCGACCGGCAGCAATCTAGCACTTACGGCGTCACGGTGATAGCAGTACCGCTATACTGCACCTGCTTGTCCGGGGCTGCGGTAGCTTCCATGCCGGAGCCGTGTTCTGCGCCGACAAACACGACATCGAATGTCCGCTGCTGTGGCATCTGCGGATAGGATCCTTTCCGAGCGCCAATCGTCAACGTGTTCGCATCCTCATTCCATTGGATGGGAATGACTGTGTGCTCTCCTTTTTCGTAGGCATACGTGTTTCCTGCGTCCTCATATAACTGGAAACTGCCATCGGCGCCGCGATAGACGCGCAGTTCGATCGGAGAATCCGGCTTCTGTGTTGCCCATTCAACCTCTGGTCCCATGGGAAGAATCGATCCTGCTCGAACATAGACCGGGATGCGATCAAGCGGAGCAGCGGCTTGAATCCACTGGTCTCCTTTCGTTTTTTCTCCGGTCCAGAAGTCATACCATGTCGGAGAAGCTGGCAAGTAGAGAGCGCGACTGATCGCTCCCTTTTGCGTGACTGGACTGACGAGCAGGTCCGGGCCGAACATATACTCGTCGCCGATGTTCCAAGTCTTCCTGTCCGTGCGCCAATCCATAACCAGCGGGCGCATGATGGTTGAATCGTGGTCCGTCACCTGCCACGCCAGTGAGTAAATGTACGGCAGCAGGCGATAGCGCAACTTGTCGTAGTGGACGAGAATGGGCGTGACCGGCCCGTAGGAAAACAGCTCGTTCTCATTGTTGGCGCGATGCCCATGGGTGCGGAAAATTGGACAAAAGACGCCATATTCAAACCAGCGCGCATACAGTTCCTGATAGGCAGGGTCGTGCGTATCGCGTGCCAGAGGTGGCCCATAACCAGCGATGTCCGTCGTCCAATAAGGCATGCCGGAGAGCGCGAAATTCAACCCTGCCGGAACCTGACGAGAGAATGCCCAGAAGGTGCTGAACACATCTCCCGACCAGGTGGTGGCTGCGTTACGCTGCTGCCCAGCGAAGCCAGAGCGAGTCAGGATAAAGACGCGTTTTTTGTCCGTTGTTTCTCGCCAATGCTGATAGACGTTGCCCGTGTGCATCAGTGGGAACACGTTGGTATAGAGAGCGCCATTGCCGATGAAGAGTTTTCTGTCTTCCAGGGATGCGTCGCTTTCGCCGCCATGCGGGTAGGCGATTTCCGGTTCCGAGCTGTCGAGCCAGAAGGCATCCCACCCCTGCCCAAACAGCTTGCCCACCAGATGGTTCCAATAGAATGTTCCCGCCGCAGGATTTGTCGCATCGTAATCGGTGGTTCCTGGAATAATGAGTCCGCGCTCCTTCATTTCCTGAAAATTCTTCGACTGCGGATTAAAAACAGCCCAGACGCTCAACATCGCGTGGACGTTTTCATCATGCAGCTTCTGCAGCATTTCCGGAACATTCGGATAGGCGTCGGGGCGGAACTCGGGATCGCCCTGTTTCACCCACCAGAACCAGTCCTGCACGATTGCATCCATGGGAACATGTTGGCTGCGATATTCATTCGCAATCTTCAACAATTCGACAGAGCTTTGATAACGGTCCTTCGACTGAAAGAAACCATAAGCCCATTCCGGGAACATCGGCGCGTGGCCGGTCATCACGCGATATTGATGGACGATCTGGTCCATGTCTGGGCCATAGAGAAAGTAATAGTCGATCGCGTGCGAGGCGTTGGAACTGAAACGCATTTCAGAAGGGAAGCGATTGTCGTAATAAGAAATTGCCGCCGAGTTCCAGAAGATCCCATATCCATTGGTTGAAACCAGTAGCGGAATATCGACATCCGTGTTGGCCTGCGCCAGTTCGACCACGGTGCCGCGATAGTTGAACACACCATTTTGATGCTGCCCCAGTCCGTAGAGCGCTTCTCGTACCGCTGGATAGAAGCGGTCTTCGACGGCGAACATCGCCTCCCCATTGCGGGTCACTGGGCGATAGGTGCGTGGGCGATCTTGAAATTCCTGCAGCAGCCGATTGCCTTGCTCATCTTTGAATTCAAGGCTGCCGGTGTCGAGCGAGATCAGTACACGCACGCTGCCCGTGTCCAACGTCGCGACCACGGGATTCCACAATCGCTTTTCG
>JAJXZK010000167.1:0-2877 GCA_021780095.1 Acidobacteriota bacterium
ACACCCATGTGTTCCTCGCGAAAGCTTGATGCACCGGATGGAGGTCAGCGTGAAATATAGACTTGTCTTTGCAATACTTCTCTTTCTGTGTGTGCCGCTTCTCGCCCAGATGCCGGTTGCGAAGATCCCCTATCAAGCTGACCCGAACTTTCTCAAGCTGCCGCAAGGGATGTATCTGGGCGAGGCTGCGGGCGTGGCCGTGAATTCGAAGGGCGACATCTTCGTTTACAACCGTGGCGAGAAGACACGCCTGCTGGAATTTGATCCGAACGGGAATTACGTGCGCACCATCGGCGATGGCCTTTATGGATTTGTTTTCGCCCATAGCGTGAAGATCGACAAGAATGACAACATCTGGTGCGTGGACGAGGGGTCGAGCACGGTGATGGAATTCGATCCTACGGGCCGCTATGTAAAGATGGTGCTGGGCCGGAGGCCGGAGCCTGAGAACCGCCTGCTGCCCGGCCAGCCCGAGCCGCCAGCATCTGACTGGCTATTCAACCGGCCCACCGACGTGGCCTTTGATTCAAAGGGCGACATCTTTGTGACTGACGGCTATGTGAATTCCCGGGTGATGAAGTACGACAAATTCGGCAACAAGTTGAAGGAGTGGGGAACGCGCGGCACTGCGCCAGGACAGTTCCACAGACCCCACACGATAGCCGTTGATGCGAACGACCGTGTTTACGTCGGAGATCGCGAGAACAACCGCATCCAGGTTTTCGATACCGACGGAAAGTTCATCACCCAGTGGACCAACGTCGGCGCGCCGTGGGCGCTGTGCATCACGCCCGGGCGCCACCAGGTGATCTACAGTTCAGACTCCAGACCCGGCCATATCTACAAGCTGGATTTGAACGGCAAATTCCTGGGAGAATTCGGGACGGCCGGCAAGCAGCCGGGCCAGTTCGGTTGGGTGCATCAGATCGCATGCCCGTCGGAAAACCTTCTGTTCGTGGGCGAACTGCTCAACTGGCGCGTGCAGAAGCTAACCCTTCAGCCAGAGAAATGAATGGAGCATTCAATGTGCGATGTGAGGAGAATGCGAGCCTTCGGTCGAGAGGCTGGAACCTTGGTGGGACTCTTGACGGTTTGTGAAATACGGGGCAGTATCAATGAAGACTTCAATCATTGGGCCTGTAGCTCAGCTGGGAGAGCACCTGGTTTGCAACCAGGGGGTCGGGAGTTCGAGCCTCCCCAGGTCCACCAACTTTTCATCTTAAGTTTCAACCATTTGCAAGCTTTCTTCCTCAGACTCTGGATTGGTTTTTTCGGCGACTGTGCTAAAAATGTGATAACCGTCATCGCCGAAGAACTCCCGGTTCGCTTGGTCCATCGCCTCGCGGACCTCTTCGTGCATTCCCAAAAGATAATCGCGTTTGGTTTCAGGACTGGAATGCCTCATCGCCTGCGTGAGAACGGCGTCTGCGGCAACCTTGCCCATCCGGGTACAGAAGGAATGCCGGAGCTGATAGATGGGGAAGTATGGAACGCCGGCTCTTTTCAGAGTGTTTGTCCATGAGGTTTTGACGCTGCTTATAGGACGGTCAGAAAAACGCGGGCTCGGAAACAGAAAGCGGGTCTCGGCAGGCAGCTGATCTTTCCACCAGCGGAGAACCTTCAGAGCCAGACTGCTGAGAGGTTGAGGCCTTGCCGAGGCGTCGGTCTTCAGTTGTAGGTCATTTCCCAACCGGATCAGCCCGGCGGGAACGAGGGAACAAGTGCCTTGCCAGCAGCAATAAGTTCCATTCAAAGCCCGTTCATCGGGAGTTGGTTGGTATCGCAAGGTCCGGAACAAACGATCTCCGTGGTATTTTTGTGGTCGGTTCTGCTTGGTCGCGGCTGCGGATGGGAATGCGAGTGTCGAAAGTTGGACACGGAGGGCGGATCTGGTCGGCACGGGAGGGCTTTCGTCTTTGGCTGGATCCGGGCTCAAAAAAAGTCTCTGAAGGCCCAGCTTTCCGTCCTCTTTCTTCTGCGAGTGCCTATGTTGATCATCCCCTTTTAAGTCCGTATATTCCACCTTGCCGGGAGGTCGTGCTTCTGTCTTGTCGTGCCGCACTTACACGCGAAGGCCGTTTATCGGCAACTTGAGCAGTCACCACCCAACTTCCGAATGGCCCACCATCCATGGAGAATCTGCCCTGTGGTTTCCTCACGTGCAAGAGCCGGATCAAAAAGGTGGCTACAATGGATGTTTACAAGTGGGACCGCAAGCTTAAGTTTCGTAAACCGGAATTACTTGCGTCTGGGCGTTCGGCGGTGTGGGGGCAACCAAATTTGTAGTGCGACGGGAACCCGCGGATCGCAAAAACTCATCTTGAATGCGGGAAGGACCCGCAAGAGCATGCAACTGGAAGGCATCCCTGGCTCGATTCGTCCCGCAAATCGGCAGTTGTGCCACTCAACCTGTACCCTGGCCCGCAATTTTACCTTTTGGGAACTGGGCAAAAAATAGCTAAAATAAGACTTTCAGTATGACAGACTCACGCAACGAATATCGTGGAGGTTTTACGCTTAGCGGGGCAAGTTTCTCTCGTTGTCCGTGTGCGGCGATAAACGGCCGCGACGAATCCATGCAAAACTCATCGAGAATTGGAAACGGACCTGATGGATTTTGAAATTAAACCCACTGCGGAATTCGAAACTCTTTCACTTCAAGATGCATTTAACATTCTTCATTCGAGCGAATCCGGCCTTTCCGCATCGAGCGTTCGCGAGCGCCGGGCGTTTTTCGGCCGTAACGAGATCACGGAAAAGAAAAAGAATCCCGTCCTCGAATTCCTGCGGCGATACTGGGGGCCGATGCCGTGGTTGCTGGAATTTGCCATGGTCCTCGCGTTTCTGCTCGACCGCGCCCTCGAAGCCGACATCATT
>JAJXZK010000167.1:2887-7397 GCA_021780095.1 Acidobacteriota bacterium
TTCGCTCTTCTCACCATCAATGCCATCATCGGCTTCTGGCACGAGCGCGGGTCGCAGAGGGCCGTGGAACTGCTCAAGCAACGTCTTGCCATCCAAGCCAAAGTCTTGCGCGAGGGCAAATGGTCGATGATTGAAGCGGGCGCCCTCGTGCCGGGCGACGTCCTGCTGGTCAAACTCGGCGACCTCATCCCTGCCGACGCGAAGATCATTAGCGGCAACGTTTCGGTGGACGAATCGGCGCTCACCGGCGAATCGCTTCCGTCGGACCGGCAAAGCCCCGAGCTGATTTATTCCGGTGCCGTGATCCGCCGTGGCGAGGCGAAGTGCGTGGCCGTAAACACCGGCGCGAACACTTATTTCGGCAGGACTGCGGAGCTCGTGAAAATCGCGAAGCCGAAATCCCATCAGGAAGAAATCATGATGGCGATTGTGAAGTACATGATGTACCTCGGCATTACCGCATCGCTCGTCGTTGCCGCTTACGCTTTCATCATGCATGTGCGGCTGCTTGAAATTCTCTCGTTTATCGTTGTGTTCCTGATGGGCGCCGTGCCGGTGGCCTTGCCCGCCGTGATGACCATAGTGCAGGCGGCTTCGGCGAAGGAGATGGCGCGGGAGGGCGTCCTCGTGACAAGGCTCGATTCGATTGAGGATGCCGCTTCGATCAGCGTCTTGTGCCTCGACAAGACCGGAACCATCACTCAGAACCAGCTTGCGGTGGCGGAAAGCATCCCGTTTTCAGACTACAGCGACGAAGACGTCATTCGTGCCGCCACTCTCGCTTCGCGCGCCGAGGGAATGGATCTGATTGACCTCGCGATCATTCACTTCGCCGAAAGCAAGGGCATCGGTCTGGATTCCCACCAGCAAGTCGCCTACACGCCGTTCAATCCGGCCACCAAGCGCACAGAAGCACTCGTTGACGCGGGCGGGCGCAGATATCGCGTCGTCAAAGGCGCGGCGCCCGTCGTGCTGTCGCTTTGCCGCGGCCTGGATGATCAAACGCGCCGCGAGACCGAAGCCATGATCGATATTCTTTCGCGCAAAGGATACCGGACGCTCGCCGTCGCTCAATCCTGCGATGGCGACCTCGAAGATTTGAAGTTCACCGGGCTCATTCCGCTTGCGGATCCGCCGCGACCGGATTCGCAGCAAATGATCGCCGAAATCCGCAAACTCGGCGTGAAACCGCTGATGCTGACCGGCGATGCGCTTCCCATCGCGCGCGAGATTGCGGGCCAGGTCGGCATTGGAACCAACATCATCCGCCTCGCGGACCTCGAGGGCTTGAGCGATGAGGCCCAGGCAGCGAAGGCAGCGGCGAGCGACGGCTTCGCGGGAATCTATCCCGAAGACAAATATAAGATCGTCAAGCTGCTTCAATCGCAAGGCTACATGGTGGGCATGACGGGCGACGGCGTGAACGACGCGCCGGCGCTGAAGCAAGCAGAGATGGGCATCGCGGTGAGCAATTCGACGGACGTAGCAAAGGCTTCGGCAAGCGTTGTGCTCACGCTCCCCGGTGTGAGCGTCATCGTTGATGCGATGAAGCGCAGCCGCGAAACCTACCAACGCATGTTGACCTGGGTCATCAACAAGGTCACCAAGGTCATCCAGGTCGTAGGCCTGCTTACCGTCGGCTTTTTTGTGGTTCATCACATGCTGCTCAGCATGCTCGGGATGGCGCTGCTGGTTTTTGCAAATGATTTCGTCACCATGTCGCTCGCCACGGATAACGTCGTCCACACCCCTGCGCCCAACAACTGGAACGTGAAGAACATCACGCTCGCCGCATTGATTGTCGGCGCGCTTCTTGTTGTCGAAGGAGTGATCGCGCTCTTCTGGGGCGCCGATTACTTCCATCTTGGTCTCCTCCAGCTTCAGAGCTTCGTCATGCTAATGCTCATCTTCACCAGCCAGTTTCGGGTACTGATCGTCCGGGAAAGGAATTTCTTCTGGTATTCTCTTCCGGGAAAAGCTTTGCTCGCTTCGAGTGCCGGCGCTCTCATCCTCTTCGCCTTGCTCGGTGTTTACGGCCGGATCGTTCCCCCGCTGACCGCCTCGGAGGTTCTTGGCGTTCTCGCGTTTTCAGCTGTCTTCACACTTCTGATGGATTTTCCCAAATATTACGCTTTCAGAAAATTCAACGTGGAATAGCGCACTAAGCGGCGTACCGTCACCTTGCCAAGTTGTACTCCCATGCAACTCGGCCTGACCAGGACAAGCAACTACCTTCCAACGGACCCAAGACGAAATGTGACGTTACATCTCGGCGCACGCGGTGGTTATCGCGGGTCAATCCCAGAGCTGCGTCATGGCCGCTCACAGCGTTTTCAAGATCCTATTGGCCCGTTGGGCCGGGTGACTAGCGCAACATGGGAGGCCCCCCGGCTCTGTCGGGGTGGCAGTAGAAGTTTGACATTTACGGGAGTCCATCGCGGAAACTCCTAGCAGTTTGTTGAAAGACAGAGTTTGGTGATGGTTTTGCTTTCGAACTTGTGTTCGGAACGGGTTATGTCAAGCGCAGCCGGTCGCTTTGGAGGGGTTGTTGGTACCCACGGCGGCCCGCTGGGGGCTTTGGCGGGGACGTGTCTGCGCCGCCGTTCATGCCACCGCCTGCGCCTGCAGCCGCTGCAGACGCGTCAGGCTGTAGGCCGGCGCGGTGAAAGTAAACAACCATCCGACCTTCTCCCGGCCTCGCAACTTCACCTTCCGGAGCATCCCGATCATTTTCATCCAGCCGAAGCTCTGTTCCACGCGTTTCCGTTTCTGCTGACTCCGCGCGTAGCCCGCATGCCGAGTCGTACGCCGGTCAATGGCGCTGGACCGGTTCGTGGTGTTCTGCGCCACGTGCGGCGTGATGCGCAGCTGCCGCAGTCGATGCACGAAGTCTCGCGTGTCGTAGTTCTTGTCGGCGGCCAGGGTCAGGCGCTTACCGCCACTCATCTGCTGCGCCATCGCCAGCGCCGCCTCGCGTTCCGCCCTGCCTTCCGCCAACGTCAGGCGCGTCTTCACCAGCAAGCCGTTCCGGTTCTCCATCAGCCCGTGACCCAGATAGCAGAGCCGGGCCTCGCTGCCCTTCGTCTTCTTGTACAGCCGCGACTCGGGGTCCGTGGTAGACCGATGCGTGGCGTTCGAGCCACGCTCGCCGTGGAAATTCACCTCTCCGCTCCCCTCCCCGTCGCCTGGCTCTTCGTCCTTGGGGCGAAAGCTTTTGTGGCTGGCCCAGGCCTCGATCAGCGTGCCATCGACGGTGAAAGGTTCGTCCGACAGGTAGGGTTGCGCCACCTTCAGCACCTGCTGGAAGAACCCTTCGGCGATCTCTTCGTTCAGCAGCCGCTCCCGGTTCTTGCTGAACACCGCGTGATTCCACACCTCCTCGTCCATCTCCATGCCCACGAACCAGCGGAACAGCAGGTTGTCGTTCAACTGCTCCATCAACAAACGCTCACTGCGGATGGAATAGAAAATCTGCAGCAGCAGGGCGCGCAGCAACCGCTCCGGTGCAATCGACGGCCGCCCCACCCGGGCGTACACCCGGGCAAAGCGCGGCGACATCTCCTTCAACACCTCGTCCACCCTTCCCCGCACCGGCCGCAAGGGATGGTCCGACGGCACCCGCTTTTCCGGCGAAATGTAACTGAACATCGCTTCCTGCTTCTGATCCGTTCCGCGCATCCTCGCTCCTTCGCTTCGGGATTTAAAACAATCGATGCGCCAGATCGTTGCAACGAGCCAAAGAAAGTGAGTTTTTCAACAAACTGCTAAGAGGGGACTTGCACTTTCACTACACTTCGAAAGACGAACGTTGGTCATATCAGACCTCTCTATTTCGCCCATTGCAGCCTTGCCCGACCCCGAATTGAAATGGTCCATAGATAAACACCGCACCGCGCATACGCTGGCCTGATCCACGGATTGAGCCGTTGTTTCAGGGTCATATGCTCTTCTATCGGACTGCCCCAGGGAGCCGAAGCGAAATGTCAATCTAGCGATGTGGATGAGTCAGGCAGACCACTTCTTCCAGGAGCTGCGATCCGGATGATTCGCAGACGCTCGGTGGGGCACCACGTCTGCACACCAGAGTAGATCCTCCATCTGGTTCTGTCGACCAATCAAAGGGTCGTCGCCTACCTAGCTCTTTTCCGCTGCCGACTACAGGAGGGTATGTGTCGCGTAACGCTCTGTGACGAATAGTCAAGGTGGGTTAATTTACGCATGCCGGTGGGTCATTTGGCACTTCACCAGTGTTAACTGTTGAGTCGTCCTAAAAAGGTCAAAAATACTTTCTAGTCATCACCTCAAAAATTACTAATTAAATCCTCTTTAGAATTAGGCATTTACATTCATTGCCTGCCGACTGTTCAAGCCTGCGACTCCGTCCCCCTGTGGGGTGGGCCCCAATAAGTCGCCATGAAAAGGCCAACTACCTTGGTATTGTCATTGCAATGAGAACGGACTATAAGCTACGAATGCGCAACAGGAAAGGGAGTCGGGGAACTAGTGGCGG
>JAJXZK010000368.1 GCA_021780095.1 Acidobacteriota bacterium
CTGAACTCATCGCCCTCTGCGCGCCTCGACTCACCTTCGTCAGCTACGGCATCCCGGCGAAAGGCGATGCCCAATGGCTCGACCAGCGCGGCAGTTGGATGGCAACCGTCGCCGCCAGTCCCGTCTGGACTCTGCTCGGCGCGCCCGGTCTCAACATAGATAATCTGGACTATCGTACCGCCCCGATGCCTCCCGTCAACGACGGACTGCTCGGCGGCAAACTCGCCTGGCGTCAGGACGACGGTGGCCACACCGACGCCCCCAACATGAAATATTTCATCCACTGGGCAATCAAATTCATCGGCTATCCAGATAGAAATTAAGAGCCGGATAACCGCGACAAAAATATCTCGTAGTAACGCAGAATTCCCATGTGCCGGGAATCGTCAGGCGAACAGGGCCACGGCCTGCAGCTAAAATCAGATGACCTTACCGCCGACCTACGATCTATTTTGTCTTTATCGCCTCAACGTGTCGGCCAAGATTCACCAAAGCGATAATGCTTCGTGCTTTGTACGCCATATATCGGAACTTTGACTAAACTCGGCAAACGACTAGAAGGTGAACCTCGCGCCGAACTGGAACTGACGCGGGGTGTTCACAGTGCTGGTGATGGCGCCAAAGGTTGCCGCCACAGAGGGTTGGGTCTGCACGTTGGTGATGGAAGGAACTTGCGGCATTCCCAATTGTGCCCGATTCGTCAGGTTGTAAGAGGAAACATCAATGCGCAAATCCCGGGCTGCGCCCATCGGGAAATTCTTGTAGAGAGAGATGTCCAGGTCTCGTGAGCCCATAGTGCGTACATGATCCAGATAGGCCGGAGCGTTACCGGGTACAAACGGACTTGCTGGCAATGTAAAGCAAGCATAGTTGAACCATGTGGCCGCCGTATGCGGAGCGCCCTTGCCGGGATCGCAGCTAAGGTTGGGGCGCTGATTGAAGTACGACACGGGTGCTCCCACAACAGGAGACGCGATGGGAATACCTGTGCTCAAATAGACAATGCCGTTCGCCGTCCAGCTCCCTAGAAAGACATTCGCCACGCGGTTCAGTTGAAGGGCCCGTCCCGAACCTACGGGCAGGTCGTACGAAACCATCCCTGTAAATTGATACTTGACATCCTGAGGGCTGACAGAATGTTCGTACCGCAAATCCTTGATGTCCTGCGCCGCGCCTCCGTGAAAGCCGACAAAGCCCAGCGGAGGATGGCCGTCATCCGTGATGAGCTTTGCCCAGGTGAAGCTGCTGAGAGTGGTGATGTGCGAGGAGAGCCTTTTTTGCAGTTTAGCCTGCAGGGAGCTGTATTCCGAGTCCCCACCGGGATAACCATTGAGATTCACACCGTTGCCGGAGCCGTAGCTGCCATTGCCGAACTGTGGGAACTCCTGCAGCGATACCCACAAAGGCACTGTAGCCGAGCCATAATTGGCATTGGTTGAAGGCTGGGTCGGACCCCAAACGTTGCTGACAGTCTGACATGCCGGATTCGAAGGATCCACGCAGAGTGCTGCGCCGTATTTCGCAATGGTACCCAAACTGAGTGTGTTGACGTCGAAACTTCCTAGAGGAAGGAAGAGGCCCCGGCTGCCGACATATCCCAGGCCAAGAACGACCTCGCGCGGGAACTGGTACTCAACGTTGAAGTTGAAGTTGTACGTCGTAGGAGTGCGTTGACTGTGCAATACCGTGTTCAGCGTCGTGCCAAGATTATTCGTCAGGCCGGGCGGTGGAGCGCTGAAAGTTGGAACAACACCATTGGGAAAGGGATTGCTGAGAGAATAAACGCCCGTGTCACTGGGAGCGGGACTGCCTGGTGCCGCTCCTGCGCAGCCAGAAGTGCCGTTGTACACCGTGTTTCCGTCATTGTTGTAGCATGTGGCATCCCAGTTGGTGGTAGAAGAGAAGCCATCGCTATCAAGCAGTGCGCTCCCTACCATCTCCGGGCTGGGGCCGAAATAGATGCCTGCGCCGCCGCGCACGACCATGCGGACAACTGGCTGCCAGGCAAAACCAAAGCGCGGGCCGAGATCGCTCAAATTCGTCGCGAACGGTGAACGGTGGCTTCCATTCACATAGATCTCAGCGCCTGTGAACGAAACGCTGTCTGCAGTACCGGAAATGGTGGGATTGAAGTACTCCAGACGGTTGTGACGCTCATTGCGTCCGCCGAAAATGTCCCATCGCAGTCCGGCGGTGATGGTTAGGCTCTTCGCTGGATGATAGGTGTCTTGGACAAAGGCTGCATAATATGGGCTCGACTCTGCGGCGAACAGATCTTTGGTAAAGTTCACGCTTTCGCTTCCCGGCGGTGTGCCCATGCCGACGAGGAAGGAAGCAAAGTCACTGCCGCCGACACCGCTTGCTACAGTCTGATCGGTAGCGCTGGTGTCGAAGTAATAGGCCCCAGAGGGCGCAGGGGGTTGACCCACGTTCAGAAGGCGTTGCATGTACTCGAAGCCGGTACTGATCTCATGCTTCCCCTGTACCCTCGTCACGCTGGCGCTAACGTCGCTGTTTTCGCTTGCGTATATAAAGGTGTTGTAATTCGCGGTGCCTCCCACACCGCCTCCTACATCATTAAAGATCACGTATGGGAGCGTCTTGTAATTCTCCTCTGCGGTCAGCGAGGCCGGGAATCCCAGATCGGTGAGGTTGTCGTATTGGCTCTGCTGCGGATCGCCGCCCTGATTTTCGTAATGGCGCGTGAAGGAGTAGCGCAGTTGCAGGACGGTATTCGCGTTAAGGGCGTAGTCGTCAGCAAGCAGAATATTGCGGGCATTGGTGATGTTCTGGGCGTAGAACGGATCCCACGCATTGTTGAAGGCATTTACCAGCGCAGTGCTGAGACGAGCGAAGGAGAATCGTCCAAAAATGTGCTGTTTCTCGCTCTTATCTAGGTCTAGGCGAACGTCAAATTTTTGTGCCGAGGACGGATCGACTCCGGGAACGTAGAGGTTGTTGACGGCCCCGTTCGTCGCCTGGTCGCAGGTGGAAGGATCAGGCATGTTGCATTTCGGCATCTGTGCCAGGAACTTCACAGCGATCGGATTGGGATCCGTAATGATGTTATTTGCAAATGGCTGCCGTGTCCCATCCGGATTGTCCGGAACCATTGGGTTATAGATCGTGAAGCTGTCGGCCGAGAAGTCGCCCGTGCGCTCCGCCGATGTTGGCACCGTGAAGGTATTTGATCCATCGAACAGCGCCTGCTGCGTGGCCTCATAATCTCCAAAGAAGAAAAGCTTGCTGTGCAGAATGGGCCCGCCTATCGACCCGCCTTCTTGGTATCGGTGGAACGACGGCGGCGTATTTGCCGTTCCGCTGGAAAGCTGACTCTGCTTGTTGAAGTATTCGTTTGACGCCAGAATGTTCGGACGAAAGACCCCGAAAACATCGCCGTGGAAACGGTCTCCTCCGGAGTGGGTGACCAGGCTCAGGACACCTGCTCCTCCACTCTGATAAGACGCTGGTGTGTTCTGGGTTTCAACTCTGACCTCTTGGACCGCATCCTCGGGGATCTCCATGGCAGGGAGAATGGCGCCAGAGTTGTTTTCTGCAACTCCAATTGGGCTGCCGTCCACCATATAGTAAACGGAACCTTCAATTGCGCCGTTGATGGTGTATGAAGAGACGTTGATTCCGGGGCGTCCGCTGCTAATATTCTCAATCGCGAAGGAACTGGAGGAATTGGCCGCACCGTTCGCAGGAGTGACACCCGGGCTCAATTGCACTAGATCGTTAACATCGCGTGTCAGCAAAGGAACGCGATCAATCGTCGCCGCAGAGATCAATTGGCCTACGGTAGAGTTGCTTGAGTTTATAGTGCCCGCCGAGCCTTTCACCGTAACCACATTGCTGACACTTCCAATGTGCAGCGCCAGGTTAATTGTCGTGGTCTGATCCACAGTTACCGTCACATCGTCGTGGACGATAGTGACAAAACCTTTGTCAGTAGCGGTGATTCTGTATACCCCGGGATTGAGTGAGATAAAAGCATAGTTGCCCGAAGAGTTGGAGGCGGTGTGAACTGCAATTCCATTGGCCTTGTTGAGCAGCGTAACTTTCGCCCCCGGAATGACCGCGCCAGTCTGATCCGTGACGGAACCGTTGATTGCGCCTCTACCGGCCTGGCCATAGCTCGCGATTCCAGAGAACAGAAACAGCAAGACAATACACTGGAAGATACGGGTCACTGCGTTTGAATTCATTGCTTTCCCTGACCTCAAAGATGAAGAGTGGTTAGTTTCAAACGTTTTAATACTGGCTCAGACTTTAGGAAGAATCAATGGTCTTGTCAAGGAAAACTGTTTGCGAATGGATCACCGCAAGAATCGTTCCAGGGCCGCACATAGCTCGCCCATGAAGGTCCCGAACGCTTATGAGGAATCCGACGGCATAGCATCCCGTGCACTCTTTAGGATGATTGAGATCAATTCAGTTCCAGACAAAGACGATCTCGAACGCGAGTTGTTGGCTACGGCGCATCGAACAGAATCACTAAGAACGCAATCCTCACCTTGGGCGTAGGCGCCCACCGCTTCGCCATCCTCGCCTTCAACACCGCGGGAACCAAGTGGCAACAGGCGATCAACGCAACCGTGAAGTAATTGCCTGGGCGCTCCCATCCAAGCCGCATTTGGCTGCATTAGGGTTGAGAATGCATCCCGAAACCGTTTCGCAATTTCGCCTCAGCCAGACTTCTTTCCGGGCACGCTTCAGCCAGACGCTGGCGAATTTATAAGCACAATGTCCGAGTATTTCCGGATCAACGCTTACAATCACAAAATGCATGACGTGGTGGTCTATTCGCGCCAGGGATGTCATCTCTGCGACATCGTGAAGCAGACACTGGCAGAAGTCCAGGGCCACGCCGACTTCCAGTGGCGCGAGGTGGACATCGATGCCGACCCCCAGCTGCAGCGGAAGTACACCGATGAGGTGCCCGTGGTTTTCATCGATGGACGCAAGGCCTTTAAGTACCGGATGGATGGGCGTCAGTTTCTGCGGGCTTTGGCTGGCAGATAACAGAACAAAGATTTTTCGAGCGGGTTTTTCCCATAGGGCAAACCGCGGCTGCCCACATATCCCAGCTCAAGAACAACCTCGTGCGGGAACTGGTACTCAACGTCGAAATTAAAGTTGCAAAAATATTGCGGTCTATCAAAGGCTTGATTGCGCGCTCTTTCGAACCACCCACGTAGTCATCGCGCGCTGATCCTGAACCACGGTGGTTTTCAGCGGGTCGACCATCTCTCCCATGCCTTCTGTCAGAGAACGCAGCAGCGCCTCGTCCACCACATACCGCTCAGTGCCATCAGGCAATTTGCACCGGCGTCCCCCAATAGGTTGCATCCGGTTTTCCATGCCGATCGAGGAAGCCAGCCGGCAGAAGAACAATCCCCCCGGTTTCAGCACCCGCCAGCATCCGCGCAGCATGGCGTCGAAGTGAGCTTCGTCGCGCGCAAAGTGCAGCACCGCGCTGCTCAGCACGATATCCGCGCACCCATCGTCGAACGACATCTGCTCCACCGGCTCCGCGCGAAAGTTCGACGTCGGCAGCTTCGGCGCCAGCATTTGCGCCATGCGCCGCACCCGCTCCACCTGCCCCGCATCGGCGTCAGCAGCAAACACCTCATAGCCCTCGCGCAGCAGGTACACAAGGTTGCGCCCCGAACCGCACCCCGCATCCAGTATTCGCATCCCCCGCGCAATGCGCCCCTTCAGCAGCTGGTCGAAAAGATAAATATCGATCTGTCCAAATTGTTCCTGCAGCGTAGGCATCGAAAGTCTCCTCACCATAGCGACCGCATTTCTCAGCTAGCGGAATCTCTGGGTGCCCCATCCTAGCGTAGCGAAGGGTGGGATAGAACAAGGCCCGCATTAATGTAGCAGCGAAAATGCGCCTAATTGCTATCCCCGCCTCGCTACCAACCCACCTGCCCCATCCGCTGCAAAATAATCTCGCTATAGCGGCCCATCCGCTGCGGCCGCCACTTCCGCGGAGCTGGCAAGATCGCTGCCAGCCGCGCCGCCTGATCCCGCCCGATATTCCGCGCGCTCACACCGTAGTGGTACCGGCAGGCCGCCTCCGCACCATACACGCCCGGACCCCATTCCACCTCATTCAAATACAGCTCCAGAATTCGCCGCTTCCCCAGCACCAGCTCCGCCACCGGAACCAGCGACGCCTCCGCCCCCTTGCGCAAAATCGACCGTCCCGTCCCGAAAAATAAATTCTTCACCAGCTGCTGCGTAATCGTCGAAGCCCCGCGCACCCGCCCGCCTTCCAAATCCCCGGCCGCATCGATCTGCACTTGGTGCCAGTCGAATCCATGATGAAGATAAAATCGCGCATCCTCCGCCGACACCACCGCATGTTGCAGGTTCGGCGAAATCTCCCGCAGCGGCACAAACTCATACCGCTCGCGATACGGCTTGTCCTGAACCCTGCCCTGTCGCGCAGGCTGCACCCAACCCTGCATCCGCCGCTCCACCCGCACCATCGTCGTCGGAGGATTGATCCATTTCGCCGCCACTAGCAGCATCGCCGCCAGCAACCACAGCCCAGCAATCCCCAGCCCAATCCATCGCAACCAGGTGCGCCACCGCGCCTTCCCAACCCGCGCCCTCAGGGGAGTAGATGTCTTCGTAGCCACATCCAAATCATAGCCTGCGACTTATACCGTACATAAGAATCTGGGTACCCCACATCTCGTCCGCCGCAGCGGAGCCTGCTGGAAGTGATCCGGCCAAGTCCGGACTCGCAACGTATGTGACGACACATGTTCTCGTTCACTTACGTCGGGGGCGAGTCAATAACTGCAGAAGGTTCGTCCGCAAGATTCGGCAGCTCTTCTGCTGGACTGCTCTCATTGCCAGATTCACTAGTGAGGTCCCGGGAACCTTCTGAAAGAGCTGAAATTGCTTTCTGCGGATCAATTCCATCGTCAACAGTTTTAGTGGGAACAAACTCGTCCAAGTTAGGAATCTTGATCCCTGCACCGGCAAGGATCTCGATTAGATCCGGCCTCTCTCTCAGCATACGAGCGGCATCAGGCTCATCTCGAAAGAGGCGGCTGAGATCGGGCTGCATTCTGAAGAAGAAGATGCAATTCACATATGGCGCTGCCTCCGGATGATCGCGCATGACTTGGACAAGCTTGTGGAGAGGATAAACAGGTCCGTAGAGGATCTTCCTAGCGATGCGCAGCCGCCCATACAGATTGGATGTCTGTTTGACAAAACGATCCTGAAGGACAGGGAACAACTGATTTTGGCATTCTGGTCTGGCCCAGCAGTGGAAGTTAACTTTGGCCCACCTGGGAGGGTGTTGGCTACGCTTCGTGGATGGGGCAACGAAAGCGTAGCTGGCTAACC
>JAJXZK010000407.1 GCA_021780095.1 Acidobacteriota bacterium
CATCACCAACCCGAACAGTAATCTCTCGCAGGCACAGGTGCAGCAATTTCAACTGGAACTTCCCTACCCTCAGTTCACCTCCGTCACCATGGACTATAACCCGGCGGCCAGCTCCATCTACCACGCGCTTCAGGTCACTGTCGGCAAAAACTACTCCAACGGGCTGCAGTTGCTCGTCACCTATGTGTGGTCGAAATCCATCGACGATTCCTCGGCCCCGGACGGTAACACGAGCTGGTTGGGGGGCATTATCAGCCTTCAGGATCCCAACAGGCCTTATCTGGAACGAAGCCTATCCACATTCGACATTCCGCATACGCTGCAAGCAAGCTATGTCTATGCCTTGCCGGTGGGACGCGGTCGGCGGTTCCTGGGCAACAGTCCTCGGATAGTCGATGGGTTGCTGGGCGGCTGGACGACCAACGGCATCTGGCGGTTCAGGTCCGGACGTCCGCTCACCCCAACCACTTCCGATGGAACATCCCTGCCGACCTATGGCCCCCAGCGGCCAAATCTCACGGGAACTCCAAAGCGCAATCACGGACACGACTGGATCGACAATTATTTCACCAATCCGGGAGTATTCGTATTGCCTCCCCTGTACGCTCTGGGCAACTCGCCGCGGACCCTGGGAGCCGTTCGCACCCCCTACCTCTTCCTTGTCGATCTCTCGATGACGAAGGTTTTTTCGCTTGATTCCATACGCCACGGAATGTCGATCGAGCCCCGCATCGAAGCGTCGAATGCCTTCAATCACCCGACCTTCGGAACCCCGGATACATCCTTGGACAGTGGCAGTTTCGGGGTCATCAGCTATACCGAAAGCGCGCCGCGCAATGTGCAAGTTGGCATCCAGTTCAAGTTCTAGCCACTGGAATATCCGCAAAGTCCCAGGTTTCTATTTTGAAACCTGGGATCCATTCTTCCGGCCGATATGCAGTCACGCGGACACACGCCTGGCTGCTGTTTTATGATGTGCAACCGAAAGATCAGAATCTGAAAGAGGTCCCCATGAAAGCGACCTTCCGCCAATCAATCCGTGCCTTTTTGCTGGGCGCGCTGCTTGCCACCGTTCCCGCCTGCGGCGGCGCGGCCACCCCCAGCCAACCCACGTCCCCGGCAAACCAAACATTGGCGTGGAAAGGTCACACCTGGAGAGTCACCCAGGGTCACATGGCCGGCGTGGCACTGGGCAATCCCGCCAACGTCTCCATCGATTCCCATGGTTATGTCCACCTTCGCATCATCAACCGCGACGGCACCTACACCGCTTCCGAAATTTTCTCCACCGACCTGATGGGCTACGGCACCTATCAGTGGTGGATTCAGGGATCGATCGACAACATGGATAAATCGACCGTGCTCGGCCTCTTCCCCTATGGCCCTGTCGCCGACATCGGCAAAGATGCCGAAGACGAACTCGACATCGAATTTTCCAAGTGGAATAACACGCTTTGCCAGGGTGCGTGCAACGCCGACTTCACCTTCTATCCCGCCACTGGAAAAATTGCGCTGGGCCCGACCGAGAGGGATTTCGAAATCAAGCTGAAGGGCGGCACGTTGACCACCGCGCGCCTTGTTTGGACGCCGACCAGCGTCACCGGAACCATCATGAGCGGACTGCAGCCGATCGGCGCCACGGCAAATGTTTTAAAGACATGGACCTTCACGCCCACCGACCCCAAGGCGCGCATCCCACAGCAGCCCATGCCCACCGGCATGAATCTCTGGTGCTTCAAGGTTCTTCCCACCACCGACCAGGAAGTCGTTCTGCGAGACTTCCAATTCGTCCCACAATAGACAGTCCATCCCGGGCGGCCGCGGCCTAACTGCGTCCCCAGAATCTCCAATCGAGGCTGAAGCGTCCGCCGCCCGCAAAGATCAGCGCGATAAAACCGGCAATATAGACGAGCATCATTTCGCCGTGTTCCTGGCGCAACGCCAGGTGGTGGACAAAATAAAGCGCCACGCTCATATTCACGACAATGATGAATGCTGCGAAGCGCGTCCCCAGTCCCAACACCACCAGCAGCGAGCAGATCGCGTCCGACAGCAGCGCGAAGATGAGGCTGGTATGCGAACCAATGTGGACAGGGTTAGGAAAGCGGGAGGACATTTGCGAAAAGTGTGTAATCTTCTCCAGCCCATGCTTGAAGAACAGCGTTGCTCCCAACACCACGCGCAGCACAAGCAAACCGAAATCGGCCGCACCAGACCCTGAACCTGCAGATTTTGCCATGCAACTATTGTTGGTCACGCGCCGTAACCAGTCAACGTATTGCCCGCTGGAAGTTCCTCTGGCAGCAATACAATCTTCCGCCACAATTTTCAGATCGAAGTTCCGCGCAGAAAATTTACCGGCGCACCATGGCGACCCTCGTGTTGCCCACGGTCTGCATTCCCTGCAACGTGGTCAACTCCGTCTGCACGCGTTTCCACGCGCGGGCATTTTCCTTCGTCAGAATCGGCGCATTCGGATTCGCATAATAGGCGAGCACATCGCGGCGCAGCTGGCTTGGAACCGGGCGGGCGGGGTCGGCCGTCAACTTGTTCAGCAATTCCGCGTAGGTCTTGTCGGTCAGCGCGTATCCGCCAGGCCGAACCAGGTTACCGGTATCCAGGTCGCGATCCGGCAGGTTGAGTTGGTGCGTCGGATCTTTGGCGAGCTCGCCCAGCATCCGCTCGTAATCGTGCATCGAGCGATTTACGCTCTCGACATACCAGCGATCTGTTTCCGGGTTGGGTCCGCGAATCGCCAGGTCGGACATCGGCCCAATCTTGGGCACAATACGTATCAGAAATGCGACCAAGTGCAGTTCAAATCCGGCCTTCTTCTTGTATCGGGCCCATTTGTTCTCCACTCCTGCCTGCGATTGTCGAGTCGAAAACTCCTGATAGGCCGGACTGTGCTCGATCGGCGGAAAATCTTTTCGGTGGATCAGGACCTCCGCATGGGCAACGGTGGGCAGCATTTTCGCCACCGCCGAAGCGTAGCTTGAAAACGCGGGCCGCGGCCGCCCCAGCACGGAACGAAGCGATAATCCGTAGGTTTCAAAAAATGCCTGCTCCACCAGATTGCGCGGAACTTTGAATCCCATCGCATGCATGTACGGGACCGGTGCAAATTCGTGCCGGCTCAACTGCTCCACGTCATACGCAAACTCCGTCCGCACGTGCGCGTGTGGAGCTTCTTCGTAGGTCACGATCGGCCCGTATTTTTCCCCCAGCGAAGGAAACTCGACCGGCGTCGATGGATTCGTCGCTTTGCGATGACCATCGTTGTCTCCCACATAGTGCGACAGCGCGCCCAGCGCGAACGCATATTCATTCACATTGCGGGAGTCGCGAATCAGGTTGTTCACGAACTCGCCCGATCGTACGTAGTGCGTCAGGTTGCTGAAAAATTGATGTCCGAAAGGGTAATACCCCATGTCCTGAATCGTGGTCCCGCCGTACGCGTAACTGCGAGCCTCGCGCAATTGCGCCGCCGTCGTTTTCGGAAATCGAGCCAGCAGCGCAGGACGAATCGATCCCTGCCAGGCCACATCGACCAGGTCTTCATGCGTCAGGAAAGAGTAGGCATCCGTCGGCTGCGGAAATAGTCCAAAGGACAGCAGCACAACCAGGAGATAAACCAGGCTCAACTGTGCTCGCCTGCAAATTGTTTCTCGCCCTGTCACGCTCTGGAAACTATCTTTCCTGTTCGCTTCCGTTCCCATCGATACATTCATTCTACGTACATCCGACGCGACGCGAATATTGGTACACTGGCTCCATGCTTGACGAAATCACCTTTCGGCGCCACGCGGACAGTGCTTTGGAGTCCCTGAAAAAAGCGCTCATCCTCGCCGAGTCCGATGCCGACTTTGAGGTGGAAGAGCAAAACGGCGTCCTCAACATCAGCTTTGAGGAGCCTCCCTCGAAATTTGTTCTCACTCCCAACGCTCCCGTCCGGCAGATCTGGATTTCCGCTCTCTCAACCAGCTTTAAACTCGACTGGGATGAGGCCGCGCAATCCTTCGTGTTTCCAAAAACCGGCGAGTCCCTCAAGCCGCTCGTCGCCCGCTTGATCACAGAGAATCTCGGCAACGGTCAGGTGGTCCTCAGCTGATACGCGGTCGAATCGTTGATGTCCGGCATCAATCCGAGCAAAAGCCTCTCGTCATCCCGACCTGACCCTGACCGCCGTCGAAAGGGTGGTGGAGGGGCCTGCCGTTTTCTCACGTACTTCCCACGAACCCTTCACCCTGTAGGATGCGAGTCCCTTCGTCAGGGTCGGCATCCAATCTTTTGAAGCTCGTATACGAGGAGCGAGGATGCCCACCCATTCGACCAGTCCAGATCACTCCATTCGAAAAGAATTGTCTGCGTTTCTGCGCGGCGATCAGGCCCACGCCAGCCTCGATGCCGCGGTCAAAAACATGCCCGCTTCCCTGCTCGACAAAAAGCCCGCAGGTTCGCCGCACAACGCGTGGCAGATGTTGGAACATATCCGCATTACCCTGCATGACCTGTTGCAGTTTTGCACCAATCCCAAGTATGAAGCGCCCAAGTGGCCGGAGGGTTATTGGCCAAAAGAAGCTACCCCGAAATCTGCCACCGCCTGGGCGGATTGCGTCGCGGCAATTCACAAGGATCTGAAGGCCCTCGACAAACTGATCCAGGACCCCAAGACCGATCTCACCGCGAACATTCCCTGGGGAGAAAATCAAAACATCCTGCGCGAGATTCTTTTGGCGGGTGACCACACCAGCTACCACCTCGGACAGATGATCCTGTTGCGGAAGCAGCTCGGCGCCTGGAAAGATTAATGCGCCATAGAATGCGTCTGCGCCAGGTCTGTCGCCTCGGCTACCGGCGACTGAACCCGGGTTCCCTCCGTCTTAGTGCAGTCCCGTCGCCATCGCTTCATTCAGCCCCTTGAACACCGCCTCGTAATGTCCACTCTCCGCGGCGAGGCGCAAACGCTTCACATTCTCCACGCAGACCTCCTTCGCATCCGGCTGCGTTCTCAAAATTTCTATCACCTCCGCGATGAACGTATCCAGCGGCATAGCACGCGGATCACCCGCACTCGAGCCCATCAGCTCCGTCGCGACATACGGCGGAATCAGTTCCACCACTTCGGTCGACGTATCCTTCAACTGGTACCGCAGCGACTGCGTGTACGAGTGAATCGCCGCCTTGGTGGCGCAATAGGTCGGCGTCGGAGCCAGCGGCACAAACGCAAGTCCGGATGAAACCGTCATAATCGTCGAATGTGGCTGCTGCCGCAGCAGCGGCAATAGCGCTGTCGTCAGACGTATCGGCCCCAGCAGGTTGATCGCAATCGTCTGCTCCGCAACTTCCGTTCCAGCCGGCGTCCGCAAATCCTCCAGCTTCATAATCCCGGCGTTGTTGATCAGCGCATTCAGCTTCGGAAATCTCTCCGCAACCCGCTGCGCAAACGCCTGAATGCTGACCGCGTTTTCGATGTTCAGCGTCATCCACTCCACGCCCGGATTCGCCTTCGCCGTCGCCTCCAGCACCGCCTCGCGCCGCCCCGCAATCACCACTGTATTTCCCAGCGCATGAAAAGCTTCCGCCAGACCGCGCCCAATCCCGCTGCCGCCGCCCGTAATCAGAATCGTATTCCCCGTCATCTTCATTCGCATCTCTCCCTACCCGCATACTATGGCGATCCGGCTTCTCTACAAAATGGACGCTATCCGGCGTGTCCCGAATGTCGCCTGTTCTCGAGCCGGATGACACGGCGCATCCCCATCCCCAATCCCCCTTGGGTCCCTAATTGGTCCCGTTGCACTTTGGATACCTCCCTGCCCGCCTAAATCGCTCGTATACTCGCACCCTTGGGGTAGCATGGCTCTGAAAGGATCGGCTCGTACATTGGTCTCCCCCGTCCTAGCTGAACCAGTCCAGCGGCTGAAAGGCAGGATTTCAGTCCCTGTGGTCGCACTGCTTTCGGTGGCTGCCTTGGTTGCGGCAGTCTCCGTGGCACTGTGGCCCGTGGCTCGCACATATCTTCAATCCATCGCTCTTCTCCTGCAGTGGAACGGCCAGCCGTTACCCGCAATCTTGAAGCCGGTCGCCGGCGGAAATATCACTATCCAGGACGTCACCATTCCGAGCCCGAACGGGCCGATTCGCGCCCGCATCTATAGTCCGGTAAACGAGCCGAATGCTCCCGGGCTGGTGTTTGTCCACGGCCTCAACCATCAAGGCATCGATGAGATAAAAATGAGGAGGTTCGCCACCTGGAAGGCAGCCTCCGGCATTCGCGTCTTAACCCCCGACGTCCCGGATCTGCGCGCCTACAGAATCACGGCCTCCTCCATCGAAATTATGGGTGAATCTGCGCGATGGTTCGCGCAACAAACCGGCCATCCCGTCACTTTGATGGGAGTCAGCTTCGCCGGTGGCATGGCACTGATGGCCGCCGCCCGCCCCGCCTATGCTTCCAGTGTCAAACTGGTTCTGAATGTCGGTGGCTACGAGGATCTCGGCCGTTTGGCACACTTCTATATCACCGGCAATGAACCCCTCCCCGATGGCAGCGTTATAGCCATGCAGCCCAATCAATTCGGCGCTCCATTGCTGGAGTTCACCGCCCTGGCCTATCTTGTTCCTCCGAAGGACCGTCCGGCGATCGAGCCGGTCCTGAGTGCCGTTTTGTTTGACGAGCGCCCCCTCACATCGAAGATGGAGTCGGGCCTGTTGCCGGCCCAGCGAATAGAATTGGAGTCTCTGCTCGCGCACCCTCCCGACGAAGCGAAACTACTGCAACTCGCCAAGCAGGATGCCGCGGAAATGGCGTCTGTTTCAGCCACCGGGCATCTGGCCGGCCTCTCCGCCCATGTGTTTGTCCTCCACGGCCTGGATGACAATTACATTCCCGCCGCCGAAGCGGAATGGACAGCCCACGATCTGCCCCCGGGAAAGCTGGATGCGATGTTGATTACTCCCATCATTTCCCACATCATGCTCGGCGGTAAGTCCATCGTGTGGATGGATAAGTGGCGCTTGATCCAATTTATGGCCCACGAACGCGAAGCCGAAATGGCCCAGTAGGTTCAATTCTGTGGGTCACTATGCCCTGAGACATACTGAGAGATCCTGGTGTCCTCGGGTCGTCCGCCTTCGCTCGGCGGGCAATCTTTCTATCCGACGCTTCCTGTGTATTGGAACCCTTTCCGTTTGCCCATCCCGTACCAGATACCCTATGCTGAAGGGTTATTGTCGATAGGCTGACGCTTTAGGAACATGTTGAAATAGGCACTTGTTTTTGGCGTCGCAGTGCAGAAGTGAATCGTCTAACAGGTATGCGTGGAGACGAGCGGATGCAGGATGGGATGTT
>JAJXZK010000267.1 GCA_021780095.1 Acidobacteriota bacterium
TTCTTCCACCTGTTTGCGCGGCTTTGTCGCCTGCTCCGCGCTCATGTTTGGAACCAATGCCAGCAGCGTGCCAAACGCCATCACCACCACGCCAATCCAGATCCAGGCCACCAGTGGGTTAATGATGACCTTGATGATGGGTTGATTCGTGTCCTGATTTCTGCCTTCGTAGACCACGTATAAATCGCGTTCTAACGTGGAATGATTCGCCACCATGGTTTCGGTCTGCTGGCTGGCATGATAGAACCGCCGTTCCGGCGCCATCTGCGTCAGGAACTTGCCGTTCTTGTACACATTCAGCAACTCGTATTCGCTGTCGTAATTCGCATTGGAGTCCTGGGTGTAGCTCTGGCATACCAGGCGATACTGCCCGATCGTCATCGAGTCATGAAAACCCATTTCCTGCTCGTTCGACTGATTAAAGGCAGAACCCGCAAGTCCGATGAATACAATCACAACACCGATATGGACCAGGTGGCCGCCATAGCGACGAGTGTTGCGTCGCGTCAGCTGCACCAGCGAAAGCAGCATATTCTTGCCAGTGTGGCGCTGAATGACGCGAGCCCCGCGCCAGAATTCGCTGCCCACCGCGGTGATCACCAGAGCCGCCAGCGAGAACGTCATCAACGAGTACAGGGTGCCCCTATCTTGCCAGGGACGCATGCCGGCTGCCATCAGAACCAATGCCGTCACCACTCCGGCGATACACGGCCATAGGAAGTTCCGCTTGACGCTCTTGAAGGAGGTGCTGCGCCAGGCCAGGATTGGACCAATACCGGTGAGGAATAACAGGAAAATGGCGATCGGCACAGCCACGCGGTTGTAGAACGGCGGACCGACCGTGACCTTCGAACCCTCCACATATTCCGAAATGATCGGGAATAGCGTTCCCCACAACACCGTAAAGCAGGCTGCCAGCAGGACAAGATTGTTGAACAGGAAACTCGATTCGCGCGATACCAGCGACTCCAGTTTGTGCTCAGACTGCAGATGGTTTCGCTGCAATATATACGTGAAAAGGCAAACACTGAGCACGATCAGCAGGAAAACCCAGAACCAGGTTCCGATCGACGACTCAGCAAATGCGTGCACAGAGCTGACCAGTCCGCTCCGCGTCAGCAGCGTGCCCAGAATCGACAGCATGAACGTCGTGAAAATCAGCCACACGTTCCAGGACTTCATCATGCCGCGCTTTTCCTGCATCATGACGGAGTGCAGAAATGCTGTGCCTGTCAGCCACGGCATCAGGG
Source organism: Acidobacteriota bacterium (assembly GCA_021780095.1). Next base: position 1,251 of record JAJXZK010000267.1, read on the forward strand.
AAGCATTTTCGACCGGGTCCCAGCCCCAATAGCCTCCCCAACCCAGAACAGCATAAGCCCAATGCATGCCAAGAAAGATGCCACAGGTAAGAAACAGCCAAGTCACCATGGTCCAGCGACGGGTAATGTGGATCCACTTTTCGCCCGGGTATCGCATCATCAGCGCGCCCAGCGCGAAGGCAAACGGGACACTGAATCCGACATAACCCAGGTACAACATCGGGGGATGAATTACCATCTCCGGATATTGCAGCAGCGGATTTAAACCGAACCCGTCCGCCGGTACAGTTCCCTGCACCAAAGCAAACGGCGGCGCTGGAAACACGATCAACAACGTGAAGAAGATTTGAACAGCGGCCAGGATGGTAGAGGCATAAGCGGTCAGCTTGACGTCAACCTTGTGGCGCACCCGCAGCACAAATCCGTAGGCGGCCAGCAACCACGCCCACAGCAGCAGCGAACCTTCCTGCCCAGACCACAACGCCGCAAACTTATACGGCCACGGCAATGCCCGGTTGGAATGGTGGAGGATATAGGAAACCGAGAAGTCGTTGGTAAACGCGCAATATACCAAGGCGAAAACAGCCGCGCTCAGGGCAATAAAGCTTCCAATTCCGGCGCGTCGCGCAGACTCCGCCAGACGTTCCGCCCTGAAGCTGGCGTGTGGATAAACGGCGATCTGTCGCAGTGCGAAGGCACCCACCACAAAGTTGTAGGCGCACAGAACCAGACCGAGAAGGATTGCGAAACTACCGAATGCCGCCATTAGCGCCTGCTATACCCTGTCGCTTGTCGCCGAGTCACGGTCCACGTGGATCGGTCAGGCAAAATTCTGCCCCACTTGCCGGAAAGCCATCATTCTCTTGGATTCTCTACAGTCTGAAGCTTAGGAGATATGGTGTCGCCGTCACAGTGACCACCATCACAATCATACAGATTTATCCCGAGTCAGCCCATCGCCGCACCTGCTACAGGAGTGTCGAGACATCGACCCCAATCGGGCGATATCGTGCAAAAACATGCCTCTACAGGCATGAGACGTCGAAGATCCACGAATGCGTCCCCGAATCAGAAAAGATGACCCCGAACCCCCAGCACAGGACACTCGGCACCCCGAATGATCTGCGACAGCGTCGACCAGGGAGAATGATCCGCCAGCGTTGAACTTTCTCGGACGCCAACCACAATCAGGTTTGCCGCTTCCGCTTGCGCAACTCGCAGAATCTCTTCGCTGGCATTGCCTACCTCGACGCGCACCTTGGGCTCGCACCATTGCTCCGCATCGGGAGGTAGGAGCTGTCGCAATTCCTGCAACAGCAAGCGATCCTCGCCGTTCCGGGAACTCTCCACCGCTTTGGGCCCGGGCTTTCTGACGTGCAGTAGCGTCAACCGAGCGTTCATTTCCTCTGCGATTGAAGATGCGTACTGCGCCGGACGAAATGCGTTGGTTTCCAGATCCGTGGCGAAGACGATGGATCGAATGGTATCGAGGTTTTCGCGGCATTGTGGGCCAATTACCAGCACCGGACATGGTACCCTGCGAAGCACGCTTTCAGCGACCGATCCAAAGGCAAGTTTCTTCAATCCCTCGGCGCCGTGGGAACCCACAACCACCAGGTCCGCACTCTGCGCCCGTGCAATCCCATCGATCAAGTCTGTCGGCTCGGCAAATTCAATGGCTGTGCGATGAGGGGTCGATCCGAGTTTTGCCTTGGAAACGACAACTTCCATCTGTGCTCGGGCGGTATCCACATCCGCCTCCAACAACTCTGGGGTGGCTCCAGGACCATACAGTACCGGAGTCACGGCATGCACCAGAATAAGCGTCCCTCCAAACTGGTCCGCGAGAGATCTTGCAGCGTTCAGCGCGGTAACCACGGGTCCGGAAAAATCGACACCGAGAAGAATCGTTTTGAATTTTGCTTTGTAGGTTCCGAGCCGCAGTCCGGCGTCGGCGGGAGAATCGGCTTGTACACGAAGTTCGTCCATAAACCCTCCTGGAACGCGTATGGAAATACGCCCTCAAATCAGGTCGTTATCAGTTCCGTCTGGAGCCTAACGAAAAGGCCGCCCCATTTCAGTGACTCGGGTCACGGTATCATCACTCCAGTCACGGATGCCCCTCCTTGGGTCGACCAGGCGCAAGCCTGGCGATCGATGCGTTCGCCCAGGCGCCGCTTCGTCCCGTCAAGCCGCGCGTGCGATCAAGTGTGTTCTTATAAAAAAGGACACTAATATGTGCTGTTCGTCACGTTTTAGGAACTCGGACCCATGCTAGGGTCACCATATAACACTGCGATTCCAGCTGAGTAGAGGAGCGCAGCGGACGAACAGCAATTGAATCCGGGACGACGGATTAGGACATGGAATGAGACAGCGATTCGACATTCAAATGGTCTTTCCTGCACCCGGTAGTATTGAGGTTTAGCTTTTTTCGTGAAAACTGTCTCGACTCCCACTCTATCTCGACTCCCGACCCGCTGGCGGCTTTTCGTGGCTGTCATGGGGCCCGGCATCGTTGTGATGCTTGCCGACACCGACGTCGGCAGCATCATTACGGCTGCGCAGAGCGGTGCCCAATGGGGATACCGCCTGCTCCTGCTGCAGTTTCTTCTCATTCCTGTTCTCTTTGTCGTGCAGGATCTGACGGTGCGCCTGGGCGTGTTCACGGGCAAGGGGCATGGGGAACTCATTCGGGAAAGATTTGGCTCTGGATGGGCCTGGGTCTCCGTCGTCGGATTGGCGGTGGCCACCATTGGAGCTCTGCTGACGGAGTTTTCCGGCGTTGCCGCCGTAGGACAGCTTTTCGGTGTGCCGCGGGGCTTCAGCGTAGCCCTGGCGGCCGCATTTCTGTTACTCGTCGTATGGACCGGTTCCTACCGTCGCGTGGAGCGCGTGGCCATCGCGCTGGGTCTTTTTGAATTTGCGTTTTTCTGGGTTGCCATTGCCGCCCACCCGCACGCCCACGACTTAGCGGCCGGTCTTATGCACGCCCCGTTGTCCTCCCCGGCCTATCTTTATCTCGTCTCGGCCAATATCGGAGCCGTCATCATGCCGTGGATGATCTTTTATCAGCAGTCCGCCATCGCCGATAAAGGTCTTCGCCCCGAACACTATCGAGACGCTCGCTGGGATACCGGGATTGGCGCAGTCGTCACTCAGTTGGTGATGGCGGCTGTTCTGGTAGCCACCGCGGCCACCATCGGAAAAGTGAACCCGAACGCAAGCCTGAATACCATCGGAGATATCACCCACGCGCTAACGCCATTTATGGGTGTTGCCCTGGGACGACTGCTGTTCAGCCTTGGCGTCCTCGGTGCCGCAATGATTTCTTCTGTCGTTGTTTCCCTGGCTGCTGCCTGGGGATTTGGCGAGGTAACCGGCTACAAACACTCACTCGAACACAATCCGCTGGAGGCGCCATGGTTTTACGTGGTCTTCACAATCGGCGTGGTGGCGGGCGCCGTGATGGTGGCGACGATTCCGGATCTGGTGGCTCTCACCATATGGGTTGAGGTCATGAATGCCTTCCTACTTCCCATGGTGCTTGGCTTTCTGGTGGTTTTGTCCGTGACCGCCCTGCCCGAACCCTACCGCCTGGCGGGAACCTATCGATGGATCGTGGTGGGTGTGACCGGTCTCACTTCCTGCCTGGCGGTATATGCCGGTTTGCGGGGCATGTAACCCCCCGAGCATTTTCCTAAAATAATTGCTGACTGGCTGCTGGCGGCGCTCTATGCTGGAACAAATTCGGTTTCCTTCCGGGCTGCCTATGCTGCGCTATTCCTCGATCCCTCACCTGATCGCATTCGCTGCGTTGGCGTTCGTCTTCTGGTCGATGCTGCGACATCATCCGCGACGACAGGTGAATTTTTGGCTACTCGCGTGGACCTTTGTCCTGCTTCATTTCACAGCGCAACTGCTTACCATCGGCGAGGGTTTCTGGGGCACCGTTCTCGCGACAATCTCACTCCTGTCGCTGGAAATCGCAGGAATCGCCTTCGTTCACGCCGCCTCTCGCATCGATTTGGCGCAGGAACAGCCGATTGGAATGCTGGTTTGGGCCAGCGCACTGCTGACTTATGGCGCACTCGTGGTCTGGGGAGTGGAAGCGGCGCTGCCGTACTATATCGCCATCGCGGTCCTGGCATTTAGCCTTTGCGTAGTCCACTTCAGGGTCCGGACCAGGCGAACACTGCAGGACAATGTTCTTAGTTTTTCGTCGGTCCTTCTGCTGGCATTATTGCTCGCCATTCTCGTTCGTCGAAATCAAACAGGATACGGCATCGACGCGACTCTTTCATGGCTATACCTCCTCGCAGGGGTCCGATATTGGCAGCGATATCAGCAGAAGACTACTGGCGTGCTCACGGCCGTCTTTGGCTTTCTTGCCGCATCGTTCATTTTCCCCATGGCGCTGGTGATGCGAGCTATGTACATTCCCCATTTGACCATCGGTTCCTCCATTCGGAACCTGCCGAAATTCATTATCGCCATCGGCATACTTCTGACTTTTCTGGAAGAGGAAATCGGTCGCACAGAACACCTGGCCCTGCACGATGCGCTGACAGGCCTGCCTAACCGCCGATTGCTCGAAGACCGCATGGCCAACATGCTGGAACGTGCGGAACGCAACCACACACGGGCGGCAATCCTGGTGGTGGACCTGGACGGATTCAAGCAGATTAATGACACCCACGGCCATGCGATTGGCGATGAATTTTTGCGCGAGGTCGCGTTGCGCCTTGGGAAAGTAGTGCGCAGAGCGGACACCCTTGCACGCTCCGGAGGCGATGAGTTTACGGTTCTGGTTTCGGATATTCTGCAGCCGAACGGCGCAAAGATTCTTGTTCAGAAACTTCAGACGGAACTCGATCGCCCCATTGCAGTGCGGCAATTGCAGTTGTGCGTATCCGGCAGTATTGGCATGGCGGTGTATCCGGAAGACGGCGAGACGGCCGATTCGCTGTGTGCCCGGGCAGACGCCGACATGTATCGAGCGAAGCGGCATTTAAAGGCGTCGACCGAATCGCCGGCGAACGAATCCCTACCCGTGACCCTTTCGTCTCAATGATGTCCATTGGAAAACGCTGTCCGTTCGACCGGTGCGCGCAACGATTCCATTGATATACACATCCGGACTTCGCTTGTGCCAGCGTGCGGTCCACCGGCCCTCTCACGTCAGCCACGGAGGAGACATGGGTCGATTCGCCTTGGGGAGCCAGCAATCCTGGCTGATCCAGTCCGTTGTCGCCTACGCGACCGCATCGGGCAACGTAATTGATCGATGCGGCAGTCGTCATGGAAGAGGATGTTTGGTGGGCAGTGAGGGACTCGAACCCCCGACTTCCTGCTTGTAAGGCAGGCGCTCTAACCAACTGAGCTAACCGCCCCTGAGGCTTGCATTGCGGGCCTTCTTGAGTCTATGGAAGGGGCTTCCGTGGGTCAAGCCAACGGAGGGGATAGCTATAGGCAGGGAACATTTCACCCCCTCCAAGGAAAAAGAAATAAAACGGAATAAAAAGATCATTCAAGCGTCGTGCAGGTTCAGTCAGTGCATAGCAATCGAGGATAAAAACCCGCGCCGGGTTATAAACACGCAGGTTACGTGGGGCGGATTCCCGTGGCAGTCGGTGAGAAGTTGCACCTCAATGATTGCGTTGGTCTATCCTCCGCTATGCATCGGCTACGGGACGTGGATGAGCGATCACGCCACAACTCGGCTCCCAGGTTCCAAGGCAAGAAAACCGCACTGCGTATTGTGCGGAAGCACCCGCGACGTAGAGCTTCATCACGTTGGAGGACGCCACCACATTGCATGGTTCACGATTCCCTTGTGCCGAATTCATCACCTGCGTGTGACAGCAGCACTCCGCGTGGCGGGGGTCAACATGAGCTTTACGCCAGACACAAGAGAACGCTTCTCAAGAGTGCGAATGGCCACGCTCGTTTTTCTCAGCCTTGTAGAGGAAGAGTTGAAAGATTACGAGCAAAACAGGCAAAAACAATGAAACAAGAAATCTATTTACGTGC
>JAJXZK010000326.1 GCA_021780095.1 Acidobacteriota bacterium
CGATCGCTGGCGCGCGGAATTTGCCGTCATGGAGCTAGGCGAGTACCGCTATACCGTCGAAGGTTGGATCGACGCCTTCACCACCTGGCGCAACGCCATGCAGAAGCGCATCGATGCCGGCCAGGAAACCCATGTCGAACGCATGGCCGGCGCAGCCCTGGTTGCCGCAGCAGCTAAGCGCGCAAAAAAAGACGACGCAAGATCCCTGAAAGACTTCGCCGCAAAAATCAACGACCCCGATCAGGACGCCGCCTCCGCCGCCTCCGTCGATCCCGCGCTTGAATCGCTCATGCAAACCTACGCCGAGCACGCCTACACCACTCGCTATGCCAAGGAACTGAGCGTCACCGTCGGCCGCGAACGCGCCAGATTCTCCGCCTGGTATGAAATCTTTCCCCGCTCTTGCGCCCCTACGCCCGGCCATCACGGCAGCTTCAAGGATTGCGAATCGTGGCTGCCCTACATCGCCTCCATGAATTTCGATGTGCTCTACCTGCCTCCCATTCATCCCATCGGCCACGCGTTTCGCAAAGGCAAAAACAATTCCGAGACGGCCCAGCCGGACGATGTCGGCAGCACCTGGGCGATCGGTTCCGAAGAAGGCGGCCACAAGGCCATTCACCCCCAACTGGGCTCGCTCGACGATCTTCACTCGCTGATGGCGGCCGCCAAACAGCATGGCCTGGAAATCGCACTCGATCTCGCCTTCCAATGTTCGCCCGACCATCCCTACGTGCAGCAGCATCCCAGCTTCTTCCGCAAGCGTGCCGACGGAACCATCCAGTACGCCGAAAATCCGCCCAAGAAATATCAGGATATCTACCCGCTCGACTTTGAAACCGAGGACTGGCGCGCCCTTTGGACAGAACTGAAAAGCGTCATCGACTACTGGATCGACGAGGGTGTCCTCATCTTCCGCGTCGACAATCCCCACACCAAATCCTTTCCTTTTTGGAAATGGGTCATCGCTGAAGTCAAGGCTGCGCATCCCGATGTCATCTTCCTCGCCGAAGCCTTCACCCGGCCCAAGGTCATGTATCGCCTCGCCAAGCTTGGCTTCACCCAGTCCTATACATACTTCACCTGGCGCAACACCAAAGAAGACCTCACCGAGTATCTGGAAGAACTGACGCAAACCCCAGTCGTCGAATTCTTCCGTCCGAATTTCTGGCCCAACACGCCGGACATTCTGCATGAGGAGTTGCAAACCGGCGGCCGCCCCGCCTTTCTCAGCCGCTTCGTGCTGGCTGCAACGCTTTCCTCCAACTACGGCATCTACGGTCCCGCTTATGAGCTTTGCGAAAACACTCCCATCAAACTCGGCAGCGAAGAATATCTCAACTCAGAAAAATATCAGCTTCGTCATTGGAATATTCAGGAGCCGCAAAACCTGCAGACCCTCATCGCGCGCGTCAATGAAGTTCGTCGGATGCATCCCGCGTTCCACAGCAATCGCGGTCTTCGCTTTCATCCGACCGACCAGCCGTTCCTCATCTGCTACAGCAAGACAGACCCACTGAAGAGAGATGTGATTCTCGTCGTTGTGAATCTGCACCACCAGCAGACGCGTGCTGGATGGGTCGATCTCAACCTCGCTGAACTGGGCGTCCAACCCGGCCAGACCTTCGATGTTCACGATCTGTTGACTGCCCAACGCTATCAGTGGGCTGGCGCGCGAAACTATATTCAGCTGGAGGCGGGACGCTCCCACATCTTCCATGTAGAGACGGAGTCGACCCCCTCGGCGTAATCTACAAGCTTCCCCTGTTGCCGGGAAGAAGGAATCGCCGCACCTATGCAAGACACCTCCAGCAGCACTTCGGTCAAGCAGCCGGGCAGCGCCCTCGATCCTCTCTGGTTTAAAGACGCCATTATTTATGAGCTGCACGTCAAGGCGTTTGAAGACGCCAACAACGACGGCATCGGCGACTTCCAGGGACTGCTGACCAAGCTGGATTATTTGCAGGAGCTGGGCATCACCTGCATCTGGCTGCTGCCTTTTTTTGCTTCGCCGCTGCGAGACGACGGTTACGATATCGCCGACTACATGACCGTCCATCCCAGCTATGGCACGCTGGAAGATTTTCAGACCGTCCTCCACGCCGCCCACGATCGCGGCCTGCAGGTCATGATTGAGCTGGTGGTCAACCATACCTCCGACCAGCATGAATGGTTCCAGCGCGCTCGCCTTGCGCCGCCGGGATCGCCCGAGCGCGACTACTACGTGTGGAGCGACACCGACGAGAAATATAAAGACGCGCGCATCATTTTCACTGACACAGAAAAATCCAACTGGACCTGGGATCCAATCGCCAAGGCCTACTACTGGCACCGCTTCTTTTCGCATCAGCCGGATTTGAATTATGACAATCCCCTGGTGCTGGATGAAGTGCTGCGCGTCATGCGCTTCTGGCTCGACATGGGTGTGGATGCGCTGCGGATTGACGCCATTCCTTACCTCGTCGAGCGCGACGGCACCAACTGCGAAAATCTTCCTGAAACTCACGTCGTCATGAAGAAGATTCGCGCCGAGATCGATGCCCACTATGAAAATCGCATCATTCTCGCCGAAGCCAATCAGTGGCCCGCCGATGTCCGGCCTTACTTCGCCGACGGCGACGAATGCCACATGGCCTTCCACTTCCCGCTGATGCCGCGCATCTACATGGCGCTCCGCCAGGAAGATCGACTTCCCATCACAGAAATTATGGGCCAGACTCCACCGATCCCCGACAGTTGCCAGTGGGGTTTGTTCCTGCGCAACCATGATGAGCTCACATTGGAAATGGTCAGCGACGACGAGCGCGACTACATGTACCTCGCCTACAGCGCCGACCCGCGCATGCGCATCAACATCGGCATTCGCCGCCGCCTCGCGCCGCTGCTCGACAACAACCGCCGCCGCATCGAACTGCTGAACAGCCTGTTATTCTCTTTTCCCGGCACGCCCATCCTCTATTACGGCGATGAAATCGGCATGGGCGACAACATCTATCTTGGCGACCGCAACGGCGTCCGCACCCCCATGCAGTGGACCGCCGATCGCAATGCCGGCTTCTCCCGCGCAGTTCCCGCCAAGCTTTACAGTCCGGTTGTGATGGACCCCATCTGGGGTTATGAAGCCATCAATGTTGAAGCCCAGCAGGGCGACTCCAGCTCGCTGTTGAACTGGATGCGCAACCTGATCGCGCTCCGCAAACTGTTCCGCGTCTTCGGCCGCGGTGCACTCAAATTTCTGCATCCTGCAAATCGTAAAGTCCTCGCCTACATCCGCGAAGCCCACGATGAAATTGTCCTGTGCGTCGCCAATCTCTCCCGCTTCGCGCAGCCCGCCCAACTCGACCTCAGCGACTACGACGGCATGATTCCCGTCGAGATGCTGGGTTACGTCGAATTCCCTTCGATCACCCGTCAGCCCTACGCCGTCACGCTCGCGCCGTATGGATTTCTCTGGCTGGAATTGCATCCCTCGGCCGATACCGCCGCCGTTCAGCCGGAAGATTCCGCCCTGTTGCTCGCCGATACATCCGACTGGACTAGCCTCTTTCTCGATGGCAATCTGCGCAAGCTGCAGGAATCCATTTTGCCCACCTATCTCCCCTTGCAGCGATGGTTCGGCAACAAATCTGCCTCGATCCGCAGCACCACCGTCGCAGATTGGGGCAAGCTCGACCACAGCGGCGCCATCTTCTGCCTGGTGCATGTGGAGTACGAAACCGGAACTGCGGATCGCTATTTTCTTCCCGTTGCCACGGCCTTTGGGGACTCGGCGCGCGCCCTTCGCGATAACTCGCCCACCTCTATTCTTTCCGCCGTGCTGTCTCCTTCTGGCGAGGGCGTTCTGTACGATGCGACCTATGACCCGCATTCCTGCGAGGCGATGTTGAATGTCATCGCCAACTCCTCCACCTTTTCCATGCAACAGGGATCGGTCGAAGGTGAGCCCAGTAGCGCCTTGCGTAGCTTAATGACCAAGAAGCCGCAGGACAAAACTCTCAATCCCCGGCGCAGCTCGGCGGAACAAAGCAATACTTCAATTCTGTTCGGCGACCAGCTGATTATGAAGCTCTTCCGCCATCCCGAGCCCGGCCTCAACCCGGATTGCGAAATTGGCAGGTTCCTCACCGAGCAGGCGCACTTTGCCAACATCCCACCCTTCGGCGGATCGATCGCATATATCAACAAGGGCGAGGTTCCCACGACACTCTGCATGCTGCAGGGGCTGGTGGCAAATCAAGGCGACGGTTGGCAATGGATGCTGGAGGAGTTGGAACGCTTTTATGAAAATTATGTCCAGAAGGCGATTCCCGCGGAAGAACTCGGCCAGCCCGTGGTCTCCACATCGGCGCCGATAGGTGTCGCCCGTGCATCCCATTTTGCGCTGGAACACGCAGGCGTCGCCCTGGACGCCGTGGCCGTGCTCGGACGCCGTACCGCGGAAATGCATTTGGCTCTCGCATCTTCCACAACCAGCATGGCATTTTCTTGCGAACCGCTGAGCAAAGAGTATTTTGACAATCTGCAGGCATCCATCAACGCCCAGGCCGCCAATGCATACGAATTGCTGCGTAGAACCATGTCGGGCCTGGCGGACGACACGGTCGAGATTGCCGCTTTGCTTCTCAGCCACCGCACCCGCATTCTAGGGGGCCTCGGCGCCTCCAACATCGGCAGCATGGACGGTCAGCGCATCCGCATCCACGGCGACTACCACCTCGGCCAGGTGCTGCGCGTCAAATCCGACTTCGTCATTCTCGACTTCGAAGGCGAACCGGCGCGTTCCCTCGACATTCGCAGGATGAAACATTCCCCGCTGAAGGATGTCGCCGGTATGCTACGCTCCTTCAACTACGCGGCCTGGGCTGCTCTCATGCGCTACTCCTCCCGCCGCCCCGAAGATCAATCGAAGTTGGAACCGTGGGCGAGGCTCTGGGATGAATCCGCGTCGGCGGAATTCCTGCACGGCTACATGCAAACCATGGCCGGCAGTCACCTGATTCCCGCCACTCCTCCCGCCCAGTGGAGCTTGCTCGACCTGTATCTACTGGAGAAAGCTTTCTACGAGCTGATCTATGAGTTGAATAGTCGTCCCGATTGGGTGAAGATACCGTTGATGGGCGTTGCGGCGTTGCTGCAGCAGGAATTTGAATAACGCGTGGTGTGCCCCCGCAGCGAAGTGAATCGAAACGATGGCTGAATTGGAAGCCCTGCAGGAACAAAAACAGGAGAACCCCGAGGTCGGCCAGCCAGATCTCCTCATGGCGGTCCCGGCTCCGCTGAGGAGCCAGCTTCTCACGCCCGCCATGCAGAAAATCATGGAAGCCTGCAAGCTCCTCTCATCCCCTTGCCAGGTCGTGCTCGCGCTGCCCGGGGAACACCCCCAGGACGAGCCCGCCGAACTCGCGCTGAGCGGCAATGAGCCGGCTTCCCAGCCGTCTCTGCGTTACGTCAACTATCCCCTTCAGGCGACCGTCCCCGGAGTTATTCCCTGGCTTCCCAATTTCGCCACTTATCGCGAAATCGTCCGTCTCGCGACCTCCCTGCAGGCGCGCGCTTGCACGGTGCTCGGCACAGATACCGGATTCACTCGCGACTCGCTCACTCCCGAAAAACTAACACTCCTCGTCGATCCCGGAATCGGCGGCAACTTCGATCTCGTCATGCCTCTCTATGCCTCCCAGGCATTCGACGACCTGGTGAACAAAAGCATTCTTTATCCGCTGACGCGCGCGCTCTACGGCCATCGGGTTCAAAATCCGCTCGGCACAGAATTCCAGATGTCATCGAAAATGTTCCCTCTGATCGCCGCGAATACTGGGCGCGGCTCCAGCCAGCAGCAGGGCCGCCTTCCCTGGCTCGCCACTCTCGCCGCCAGCAGGAATCTGAAAATCTGCCAGGCCCAGCTCGGCGCGCGTCGTCCCTCTACCGCCGACGGCATCGAGCTAAGCGACGCCCTCGCCCAGTTGACCGGCCCATTGTTCCTCGACATGGAAGACAACGCTGCATTCTGGCAGCGCATTCGCGGCTCGCATGACGCCCCCATTTTCGGCGCTGCATCCACTTCTACCGAAGCAACCGACACCGTCGACGTCCGCCATATGGTTGAAGCCTTCCAGCTCGGCGAGCGCAACCTGCGCGACTTCTGGGCACTCATCCTCCCGCCCGTTACGCTCCTGGAGTTGAAAAAGCTTTCCCGCCTTTCCCCGGATGAATTTCATATGCCGGATGCGCTGTGGGCCCGCATCGTTTACGATTTCTCTCTCGCCCACCGCCTTCGAAATATTCACCGCATCCATCTGTTTGGTGCACTCACCCCGCTCTACCTTGGATGGGTTGCATCGTACGCGGTTGAAATCAACCAGAGCGGCATCGCCGCCGCACAACAACGCATGGAGCAGTTGGCACGCACCTACGAATCGGAGAAGCCTTATCTTCTTTCCCGATGGCGCTGGCCAGATCGCTTTCATCCCTAGTAACCCGCAGTTGAACAGGAGTCCGTCATGTGGGAACAAGTACATCAGGCGCTTTTGGAATCGCTGCATCGTGCCGTATTCAAAGTCGCAACTCTTCTGCCCGGCGTGCTCGCGCTGATCGTCGCGTTGCTGATCTCCATCTTGATCGGATGGCTGTTGTCCGCTATTCTGCGGCGCATCCTGCTCGCACTGCACTTTGACACGCGTGTGCAACAATCCGGTCTCGCCAACATTTCTGACTGGTCGTCCGCCAAAACCCCCACCTTTCTGGCGGCGCGCATCGTTTTCTGGCTCACCGTCATCGCAGGCCTGTTTGTCGGCATTGCCGCCTTCGACGCCTCTCTGTCTTCCGGCCTGTCCGCCTACGTCGTCAGCTATATTTCCCGCATCGTCGCCGCCGTAGTACTTCTGATGTTCGGCGCCATCATCGCTCGCTTCCTATCCCGCAGCGTCCTCATCAACGGCGTCAACATGAACCTGGAACATGCACGCCTCCTAAGCCTGGGAGCAAAGTGGCTGGTCCTCGTTTTTACCGTCGCCATGGTGCTCGATCATCTGGGCATCGCGCGCGTCATTGTCGATCTTGGTTTCGGCATTCTCTTCGGCGGCATCGTGCTCGCGCTCGCCCTGGCGGTTGGCCTCGGCTCTCGCGATCTGGTCACCCGATCCCTGGAGCGCGACCGTCACAAACCCACCTCGGAAGAGGATGTCGTCCGCCACTTCTAGCGGCCCAGTGGGATGTTGCGGTCAAAGCTGCCGGCACTTCACTTCAAGTAGGCGCGCACCAAATCGATTAGGTCTTCTGCCAGTTCGTGCGGCGGCGTGGAACTTTTCGCCGATGCAAGCAGATGCAGTCGGATGTGGTCTTCCAGCACTTCGGCCATCAGGCTGTTGATTCCGCCGCGTACATTCGCCAGCAGCATCAGGATGTCGGCACAGTCGTCTTCCGCTGTCAATGAGCGCTCGATCGAATCCACTTGTCCACGAATCCGCTTGATACGCGCAATCAGTTTCTGTTTTTCTTTGTCGATTTCCGGCATATTTCCTCTTGACGATACCCTAGGGGGATATGATACAAAATCATTAGCGCAGATTTCGATCCGCGCAGGAGAACTGAGCACCATATGAGCAAAGAATCCGCACAAGAACCTCCGAGTATTCGGAGATCCTTCCTGTGTTGCGATGAGCGCTCAGAGAATCGCCCCTAGCCTCGCTACAGGCGATTCTCTCACCGCTCGTCACATCATACGACCTGTGATTTTGAGCGCGTGAGCCCGTCCCAACAGTCAGACTCACCCCTCCCGAACCGATGCTTCGTGCTGCCGTTGCGTTCCGTGCCCATGGCACTGGATATGCGTACGCCTGCACGGACCGCATAAGGAGGAACCATGTACAACACCAACTTTTCTCCATTCTCCACGGCCCGGACAACGGACCGTCTGATCTGCGTTTGGGTCCCGACTGGCAATCCCAGAATGCCTCTCACTTGTGTATGGCTTAACGACAAGCATTACCCGGCGAATTGCATCGTAGGCTACTCCTCGATTCAGCAAGCTCCTATGCAGCAAGGCAAGAGGCTACAGCCGTGCCTGTAGACGTGACAGAGATAAAGGCTGCCTCTCCTGCTGCGGCCAAGGGTATCGCCGTCCGCCACGGCTGGCAGAAACATCTGCTGACCTTCCTGATGGTCTTTGGCCCCGGCCTGATCGTGATGGAGGCGGACAACGATGCGGGTGCCGTCTCCACGTACATGCAGGCTGGCGGCCAGTATGGTTTGCATCTGCTCTGGATCCTGGTTGTGCTGCTGCCCATCTGCTACTTTGTGCAAGAGATGGTGGCGCGACTGGGGATTGCGACCGGCAAAGGCCATGCCGCCATGATCTACGAGCGCTTCGGAAAGTGGTGGGGGCATTTCTCTCTCTTCGACCTGCTGCTTGTCAATTTCCTGACGCTCATCACGGAGTTCGCGGCCATTTCGCTGGCGCTCAGCGCTATGGGCGTCCGTCCATCCGTGTCTGTGCCGGTCTCGGCGCTTGGCTTGACGTTGATGGTCGTCACCGGCAGCTATCTCCGGTGGGAGCGCATCGTCATTGTGCTCTGTCTGATGGACCTGACCTGGTTCGCGCTAGCTTTCATGGTGCATCCCGATTGGGGCTCGGTGGTACGCAACACAATGGTGCCAACCATGCCATCCGGCGGCATCACTAGCAGTCTCATCTTTCTCATCATCGCCATCGTTGGCACGACCATCGCGCCCTGGCAACTCTTCTTCCAGCAGAGCTGCGTGGCCGAGAAACGGCTGCGATTCGCCGACCTCAAGTGGGAGCGTCTGGACACCTTGATCGGCGCCACCTTCACGGTGAGCGTGGCCGGCGCCATGATGCTGGTCGGCAACTACGGATACCAGCATGGCGTCGATTTCCAGGACCCCGCGCAGTTCGCCGAAGCGGTCATGCCCGCGCTCGGTCACTTCGCGCGCAACGCCATTCTGCTGCTCATGGTGAATGCCGCTGTGTTGGGAACCACCGCCATCTCGCTAGCAAGCGCCTGGGCCTATGGCGAAGTCAAGGGCTGGGAGCACTCTTTGCATAAGAGACTATGGGAAGCGCCCGGCTTTTACGCAACCTACATCGCCTCCGTCGGCGCAGCTGCGGCCTTCGTACTTATTCCGCATGTTCCGCTCCAGTTGGTGATCGTCAGCGTACAGGTTTTTGCCGGACTGATCCTGCCATCGGCCATCATCTTTCTTCAGCTCCTGCTCAATGACCGAGATCTGCTCGGCGACCGCTGGGTGAATCGCCCATGGAACAACGCCATCAACTGGACGATCATCGTCCTCCTGTTCGCCCTGTCGCTGCTGCTGGCTGCGCAGGTCATGCTTCCTAAACTATTCGCCTGAAGGCGCGAGGTGATCTATGGCAACCATGCACAATACGTACGAACCGCAATTTCTGAAGGTGACCCATCCTCTCGACGACGTCCCCGAACAAAAATGTTCAAGCGAGCGATTGGGGCGCATCAAAATGACGCGCCCTGTCCGAATTTCTCTAAGCGTTCTGCGCGCCTACCTTGTCGCAATGACGTTCATGCTCATCTATCACGTGCTCGACTTGGCTGGCATCCTACACAACTAGAGATAGCGGCAGGGCATGTAAGAGTTCCTATTCGTGCCGTCGCTCACGACGGATCCCAGTTTATTTGCCCCTTTCAACGAGGATCTGTCGAAGTCTCGTATGAAAGTTCGTTGAATAATATGGACCGGCTTTAGTTAACTGTAGTTAACTAAAGCTGTGCGATTCAGTTACCCGAGAAATTGCTCCGGAGATTCATGTTGACTTGCAACCTGGTACTGTCGATTTGTTTGCTGCAAGTCTTCCTCCCAACATCCGTTCCCATCGGTTCGTTATCGCCGCATCGTGCAACTGCGCCCCCAGGCTCTTACTTCCTTGCCCCCAATCGCATCTCGGTCGCTCAGGTCTCTGAAATCGCCGCAAAAACGTGGCTCCCGAATCTCCAGAGGTCGCATGTTACCGACGCCTCTCCGGACCATGCGCTAAATATACCTGCAGAATCTCACCCCACATTTTTTCCACATTCCGACACAGCCCGTTATTGGATCAGCGGACAAGCCAACAGCATTTTCCAGATGCACGGAAACTTCCATTCACCGTATCAAGGGCCGAACAGTTTCACTGCGCCATTCGAATACAAGGCCTCGGAAGTCGGCACGCTCTACCTTGGATACCAGCTCAATAAAAATCCGCGCTATGAAACCGATGCGATTTATGACGAGGAAAATGCGGGTGGCCGCGGTCTCAGTCAAGCCCTCGGTCTGGCCGGCTTTACCAATCTGGATGTAGTTCGCAATCCAAATCTAAGCGCTGTCCCTTACACGGCCCGAGTCCAGTTACACCAGACCATCGGCTTCACCGACCAAACCGTACCGCAGAACCGCGGCCCGCTCGCTCTGGCAACTGAAGTTCCAATACAACGGTTCGATCTGCGCGCCGGAAAATTCACTCTGCCAGATACTTTCGACGTCAACACCGTGTTGAGCGACAGCCACCTCCAGTTTATGAACTGGACCATCGACAACAATGGCGCGTGGGATTATGCAGCCGACACTCGCGGCTACACCTTCGGCCTCGCCGTGGAATACCAGGACCGCAATTGGGCAATGCGTTATGCACTCGCCCTGATGCCCACCGTCGCCAACGGCATCACACTGGACTGGGCCCTACGCCGTGCCCGCGGTCAAAACATGGAGATGGAAATTCGCAAGGGATTTCTGCCCGGTCGTGATGGCGTCGTCCGCCTGCTCGCCTATGGAAACAACGCCCACATGGGCGATTACCGCGAAGCTGTGAATCATTACCTGCGAGGCCTGACGCCCCGGCCAGAAATCATTTCCGTCGAAAAGTTCGGCACTCTGAAGTATGGCTTCGGGATCAACATAGAGCAGGATGTTACGCCGAACCTCCGCGTCGCCGGTCGCTTCGGGTGGAATGAAGGCCAGCACGAGTCCTTCGCCTACACAGAAGACGATCAGACATTTCTGTTCGGCGCGGATTATGCCGGCTCTCGCTGGCGTCGGAAGTTTGACAAGGTCGGCGTCGCCTTCGTGACCAACGCCATCAAAAAAGATCATCAGAATTACTTGAAGTATGGCGGCTTGGGATTTTTGCTTGGGGATGGAAATTTGAACTACGCCAGGGAAGATATTTTGGAAGCGTATTACAACGTGCATGCCTGGCGCGGCCTCTATTATGCGGTGGACTACCAGAACATCAATCACCCCGGCTATAACCAGGATCGCGGCCCCATCAACGTCGAAAGCGTCCGCCTGCATCTGGAATTTTAAGAGGAAACTGCCGAACGTTCGCATCGAGAGAATCCGACGGTGCCCCACTCAATCCCTGCTTTGGCTTGAGTGGAATGGAACGATGCAGCGCGCGAAACAATTCGCTTATTTTTTAGGTGTGGTCGCGGCAGGAGCCTGCGGCAGCGTGTAGATCACTTCTCCCGGGCGGGTATAGTGCATTTGCTCGCGGGCTTCGTACTCAATCGTGTCACGATCCGTCTTCAATCGCTCGTCGTGTAGCGCCAGTTGGTCATTCTGCTTTTTCAGGTCGAGAATCTGCTGCTGCAGCTGTTGCGCCTGGTGCTGCTTCTGTTGGTAGGCAACCAGCCCATCATGGCCAAAGATCGCGTAGACACCCAACAATACAGACAGCGAAACAACCAACACTGTAGCCGCCTTCCGCCGCATCCCAAGCGCAGATGCGGAAAAGCGGGCGATCCGGCTGCCCTGCTGTGCGGACTCAGACACCGGCGCGGGATCATCGTGAGCGATCAACTGCCGCTGCAATTTCTTCGGCGATCCAAGATTCATCGGCACATTCTCACGATCCACGCCCCATCCGCCATCGTAACCTACTCCAGCACCCACTGCTTCGCGGCTGCCGTCAATTTTGCGGAATCTTCCTGGGAGCGAGCTTCGGTATAGGCCCGTACCACAGGTTCCGTTCCAGACAGACGATAGCAAACCCACGACCCATCGTCGAAGACCAGCTTTAACCCATCCGTACGGACAATGGAGGAAACCTTGCGGCCGGCAAGTTCGCGCGGCTCTGTCTTCAACTTCTTAGTGAAGTTGTCTTTGGCCTCTTGCGTCAAGTGGAAATTCTCTCGAACTGGATAATAGGAACCCACTTTGCTAAAAAGGGTCTGCAGCTGTTCGCCAATCGTCTTGCCGCGGACCGCCACCATTTCCGCCACCAGCAACCCGGCCAGAATGCCGTCCTTCTCCGGAACATGTCCACGAATCGTCAGACCTGCGCTCTCTTCTCCGCCAATTGCAATCTTGTCCTGATCGATTAGCTCCCCGATGTACTTGAAGCCCACCGGCGTCTCGTAGAGCTGGATGTTATAGTGCTCCGCCAGCGCATTGATGCAGTTGGTGGTCGCTACGCTCTTCGCCACGCCGTTGCGCCAACCCCGCGTCTCCACCAGGTAATCGAACAGCAACGCAATAATGTAGTTCGGCTGGATAAACGTGCCGTCTTGATCCACGATGCCAAAACGATCCGCATCCCCATCGGAAGCAATCCCCAGGTGCGCGTGGGTCTCGCGCATCTTGGCCCTGCAGTCGCCCAGCAAGGCATCATCCGGCTCCGGTGCATGCCCGCCAAACAATACATCGCGGTAGTCGTGAACACTCACCGCCGAAACGCCATTCTCCGTCAGCAACTGCTGCGCATACCCGCGCCCGGCTCCCCAAAATGGATCGACCACAATGCGCAGCTTCGCCTTGGCGATCGCCGGAATGTCGATCAACTCCGCCAGCCGCTTCAAGTAGTCCGGCCTCACATCGACGTTGGCGAATTTCTCTTTCGCCGTGCCAGGAAGAATCTCGGCATCGCCCAGTCCGGCGATTTCCGCCTCAATTTGCCTGGTCACATCCGGCAACGCGGGCGCGCCGTCGGGCGTGGAGAACTTGATCCCGTTATATTCCGGTGGATTGTGCGACGCCGTAAAATTGATGGCTCCGCTCGTCTTTCGCTGACGTACCGCATAGGAAATCGCTGGTGTCGGCGCGGCCTCTCCAATCACCTCGGGAACGACGCCACCCTCCGCCAGCAAGCGCGCCGCTTCAGCAACGAACATCTCTCCCATAAATCGCGGATCGCGGCCTACCAGGATGCGATGCGTTCCCGGCTGCTTCGACACATACCTGGCAATCCCAACAATCGCGCGCCGGATATTCGGCAAGGTGAACTCGTCGGCAACAATCGCCCGCCAGCCCGAGGTTCCAAAATGAATCTGCGTTGGCATCTTCTATCTCTACTTTCTTAGAAACAAGAATACCGAAAGTTGGATGCATCTGACCGTGCACCGAACAGTGGCCCATCCGTCTTCCTTTGCGAAAGGTGGGAGGCAGAACTGCTGAGGCACCCACAGGCTGCCGCAGGTCGTTTGACGACGAGCGCATCTCGGAAGAAATATTCCGCTCCCTCTACGCCGCTCGTTGCATCCCCGCAAAAACCTCTGCATGCGCGTCATACACGGCCAGCACCTTGCCCGCCCGCTCCGGATCGGTCGACCAGCTCAGCGACACCGCCGCGACGTACTGCTCCCCATTCCCCGCCTTCAGCGCGGCTCCATAGTGTGGATAGGCTCGACTGAGCCGCTCCAGCAGCTCCATCCGCGCCCGGAAGCACTCGCTCCAGTCGGCAAATTTCGCCCAGTTCGCCGAAACGGTCAGCCAGTGGCCATGCAGAAATTCCCGCGTCGGCATGGCGAGCGTCTCCGTTCCCGCCAGCGGCGGATGACTTTGCTTCTGGCCGAACAGGTTGTTGGCCTCGACCGCGAGCTGCGATCGACCCCAACCCGACTCCAGCGCGGCTTCGCAAGCGGCAAATGTGGGATAAATGTGACGCGCGGCCTGCGCGGCGCGATAGGCGCGAGACAGAAAAATAGTTTGGATAGACACGGACACTCCTGGGAAAGGACTCTATTTCCAGTATCCGTGGCTGAAGCGATGAAATGTGCCAATGCACGTTACAACAGCTACTTTTTCCTTGGGCAATATTTAGTTGCCTTAGCAACCATATGTACAAAACTGGTTGCTAAGGCAACCAGTTTTCCCGGGCAGACTTTCAGCCTCGAGACGGCCCCTTCTAGACCACAAAATACTTCGCCTGCGGATGATGCACGATGATGGCGTCCGTGCTCTGCTCCGGCTCCAGGTGATAGCTTTCCGTCAGCCGTACGCCGATGCTTTCTTCCGGATGCAGCAAAGCGAAAATCTTCGTTTGGTCCTCTAGATTCGGGCATGCGGGGTATCCGAAGGAATATCTCGAGCCGCGATATTTCTGATGAAACAAGTCCCGCACTTCCTGCGAATCGTCGCCGCCGATCCCGAGCTCTTCGCGTATCAGCTTGTGCATATACTCAGCCAACGCCTCCGCAGTTTCGACGCTCAATCCGTGCGTATAAAGATACTTGGTGAAATCTCCACGCTCGAACAATTCTTTTGTAAGGTCGCTAGCCCTCTGCCCAACGGTAACGACGGAAAACCCAATAACATCAAGCCTTCCCGATGTTTTCGGCAGAAAGAAATCGGCGACGGAAAGCTTGCGGCCTTCGCGCTGGCGAGGAAAAGAAATCCGCAGCAGTTCCTGTTTCGCAGTTCCCTCTTTCGCCGCTTCCGGCGCGTAAACAACCACGTCGTTGCCGTCGCTGTTGCAAGGGAAATACCCATACACAGCTTTCGGCTCCAGCCACCCGGACTGCTTCGCCTCTGCGATCATCTCGTGCAAAATGGGACGATATTTTTCCTCGACCAGCCGAACATAATCCGTTGCAGACGCGGTCTTCAGCTGCCATTGGTTTTTAAACAGGGCCGTCTCATTGATGTACGCGAACACGGTATCGAGCGAAAAATCCTTCTTCACGCGCACTCCGTAAAACGGCGGTTGCGGAATATCCGGCGCATCTTGAATCACCGACGAACGCTCGGTCGATACTGGTTCCTGCGGCCCAGTGCGTTCTTCCGGCAAAAGATTCTTTCGCTCGAACAGCTTCACCGTTGTGCCTTCTTCAATGCGGCCCGCGCGCACAATCACGTCTTCCGCGGTCAGGTCGCCAATGACGTGCAGGCCTGCGAACGCATCTTCCGCGTAGTACACGGGCCCGGCGTATTCCTTGCGCAAATCGTCTTCAACGTATTTCCGCGTTAGCGCCGCGCCGCCGCAAATCACCGGAATGTCGCTTTCCAGATGCTGCAAATCCTGGATCACATATTTCATCTCCAGCGTGCTTTTCACCAGCAGCCCGCTCAAGCCAATCGCATCGGCTTTATGCAGCTGCGCCGCCTTGATAATCGCGTCAGATGGCTGCTTGATACCCAGATTCACCACTTTGTAGCCGTTGTTCGAAAGGATGATGTCGACAAGATTTTTGCCGATGTCGTGAACATCGCCTTTCACCGTGGCCAGCACAATCGTGCCCCGCTGCGAACCTTCGACGCGCTCCATCTTCGGTTCGAGATAAGCCACTGCGGATTTCATCACCGATGCTGAATCCAGCACTGACGGCAGCTGCATTTTGCGCGCACCAAACAGTTCGCCCACCGTCTTCATTCCGTCCAGCAGCACAGTGTTAATCAGTTCCAGGGGCGTGTAGTTCAGCAGTGCCGTCTCCAACAGGTCTTCCAGCGATTGCTTGGTTGCCCCTGCCCCAACGCTGCGTTCGCCGCGAATGATCAACTGCTTCAGCTTGTCTTCCATGGTGAGCGCTTCAACAGCTTCTGGCTCCGGCTCCGCGTTGGGATCTTTCTGCAGGTTGGCGAAGTAGGCCATGTAAACCTGAAGCGGATCGCCGTCGGAGGTGTCGCGAAAAATTAATTTCCGCGCCAGGTCCACTTCCTTCTCAGGAATCTTGTAGAGCGGGTAAATTTTCGAATAATTCACGATAGCCATGTCGAGGCCGCGATCGACAGCCTCTTTCAAAAACACGCTGTTCAACACACGACGCGAGTAGGTCGAAAGTCCAAACGAGATGTTGCTGACGCCCAGAAGGGTTCTGCTTTCCGGCAACTCCTGCTTCAGCAGCCGGACGGCGTCCAGCGTTTCCATGCCGGCGGTGCGATAGTCCTCTTGCCCGGTAGAAATCGGCAGCGTCAGCGGATCGAAGATCAAATCCTGCGGGCGCAATCCATACTTGTCCGTTGCCAGCTCGAAAATTCGGCGTGCAATGGCCACTTTCTTTTGCGCCGTCAGCGCCATTCCATCTTCGTCGATGGTCAAGGCAATGACGGCCGCGCCGTAGCGGCGAGCCATCGGCAGAACCTTCGACGTACGCTTTTCGCCATCTTCCAGATTGATGGAGTTGATCAACGGTTTGCCAGGAATGCGCTTCAGCGCTTCTTCGATCACGTCCGCTTCGGTCGAGTCGACCAACACCGGCGCAGGTACGCGCGTCGCAATCTGATCGAGCACCGCATTCATATACGCTTTTTCGTCTTCGCCGACGATCGCGCAGCAGATGTCCAGCATCTGGCTGCCTTCCTTCGCGAGACGCTTGGAAAGCGCGAGGATTCCGCCGTAGTCACCGCTGCGAACCATCTCGCGAAATACGGGACTGCGCGTGGTCGTGTTCATTTCCTCCGCGACGATGACGGGCTGCCCATCCACCTCCAGTGGAATGGAAGAGTAGGCGCTGGCCGCAACACTCTGCGCCACTGCGTGGGTCTCGGCGGGCTTGGAGTGCTCCACTGCATCGACAACCGCACGCAAATGTTCCGGCGTGGTGCCGCAGCAACCGCCCACAACGCGCACGCCATACTCCTCGACAAACTGCTTGTGGAAATGCGCCAGTTCCTCCGGCGTCAGCGCATACACCGCATGGCCGCCGACATTCTGAGGCAGGCCGGCGTTCGGCAGTACGCTCACGGGCCGCGTCGCATTCTGACAGAGGAAACGCACCGCATCATTCATCTCGCGCGGACCGGTGGCGCAATTCAGCCCGATGACGTCCGGCTGAAAACACTCCAGCACCGCCAGGGCCGCGCCGATTTCGCTGCCCAGCAGCATTCTCCCGGTCGCTTCCAACGTGACCTGCATCTGGACCGGCAGACGCCTGCCGGTAGAGCGCATGGCGTCCTCACACGCGGCCAGGGCGATTTTTCCCTGCAACAAATCCTGGCATGTTTCAATCAGCAGAACATCGACGCCACCCTCAATCAAGGCTTCAATCTGTTCGCGATAAGCCTCGGCCATGGCATCGTACGTGATATGCCCAAGCGAAGGCAGCTTGGTGGTGGGGCCAATGGAGCCGGCAACGAATCGCGGCTTTTGCGGCGTGGAAAATTGCGCAGCCACTTCTTTCGCCATTTGCGCGGCCACAATATTCAGCTCGCGAGTCTTGTCTTCCAGCTGATATTCCGCCAGCACGATGCGTGAGGAGCCGAACGTGTCTGTCTCGATCACGTCGCAGCCGACTTCCAAAAAACTCGCATGAATGCCGCGAATCACATCCGGCCGGCTGAGCACGAGCAGCTCATTGCAACCTTCCTTGTTCCAATAGTCGTCGATGGTCAGAGCATGCTTCTGAATGCTGGTGCCCATGGCACCGTCGTAGACGATGACTCGATCTCGTAATACCTCTGAAAAAGTTTTCATTGGCTTCCTGAACTACGAAGTTAGTTGCCGGTTCATTTCCATTCTGGCGAAGAGCTATTGCTGCATCGACGGATCAATCACCGCGATGCCCTTCTCCGGATCAAATTTCTTATAGAGCGGTCGAGGGTATGCCGTGATGATCACCTCCAGCGTGGGCCATACGTGCGCCTGCAGCAGGTGTCCGCCATGTGTAGTGCCGTCGCCGAAGCCAACCACCATGTGAGCATGGACGACAGGCTTGCCCTGATACATCGCGATGTCGCCCAACAGCGAGAGGATTTCCGATTGATGGTCAATTGAAAAACTCCGGTAGGTCCTGCTCTGCGGATCGAGCCAGCCTAACGTCGCATTTCGTATCGCTCCGATGCCCGTGATTCTGGCGGCGACGATATGATTCTCTTCCGCAAATTGCGTCAGACCACCCAGGATTTCATCTCCGGAACCGAAGATCACGGCATACGTTGTTTCCTGCGCGCTCTGATTCAGGATTTTGAATTTCATTGATGGTGCGCTTGCCTTGGCGGGTATAGGAGCACTGCTGACACTTCGGGGCGCAGTGGCGCCGTTCGCGGCAAGAGCGCTAGACGCGAGGAGACATGTAAACGCCAAGACAGCCCCGCCGACGACATACAAGATCCTTTGCACCTTCATCTCGATCCCTCCCCTCTGGAATTGCATTCTATTGACCGGCAAGTAAAACGATCCTTCGTCGCTGCCCGAACCCCTACGTGGAGAATCGGCGGGCGAAGGAGCCCTTCGTTCTATCTTAGCGATTGCGTAGCTTTCAGTTATGGAGTGGAGGGTTCGATCGGGGCCGGGGAGCCCGGCATCGGCGCCAGAAGGTCTTCTTTGCGCATCACCAGGGTGGTGGTGTTGAACGAAGAGGATTCAAAGCCGTGGCCGTGCGTGATGGCGTCGGTGGGGCAGGCTTCGACGCAATAGCCGCAAAAGATGCAGCGGTTGTAGTCGATGTTGTAAACCTTGGCGTAGCGCTCGGCGCTTGAAATTCGCTGCTCGGCGGTGTTTTCGGCGGCCTCGATGTGAATGCAGTTCGACGGGCACGCAGCGGCGCACAGGAAACAGGCCACGCATTTTTCCAATCCGTTTTCATCCCGTTGCAGCACGTGTCGGCCGCGGTAGCGTTCTTCAAACTTCGCACCGCGCATCGGTCCCGGGCCATCCGGATAGTTCTCCACCTCGGTCGGCTGGAAGATTTCTCCGAATGTGACACTCATTCCTTTGGCAACGGCTGCGAGATCGCGCACAATCGACATACCTGGATTATAAACGAGGAAAAGCAGTCGAGATCGAGGCATCCAACAGCTATACGGTTCAATCGCGGTGACGATATTGGTGTCGTGAAGGCAGCGATCACGCAGTAGCATTGACTTCCAAGCATATGCAGACTGAAATCGAACGCGTTCTGATTTATCGGCTGGGAAGCCTAGGTGATACCGTGGTCGCGTTGCCCTGCTTTCATCAGGTGGCGCGCGCCTATCCCGACGCCGAACGTCGTCTGCTGACGAACATTCCCGTGCATAGCAAAGCTCCGGCTGCGTTTGCTGTGCTGGAAGGCTCGGGGCTGGTGCATAGCTACATGCGCTATCCGATCGGTACCCGTAGCCTTGGCGATCTGCTCACATTGCAACGGGAAATTCGTTCGTACCGCGCGCAGGTATTGGTCTACCTGACGCCGCGACGACTGGCGAGCGAAGTGGTGCGCGATGCCGCATTCTTCCGGCTCTGCGGTATTCCGACAATCATCGGATTGCCATTGGCTCGTGATTCTCGAACCAACCGGCTGGATAATGTTACCGGTTGGTATGAGCCAGAAGCGGTGCGGCTCGCGCGGTTGATGCGAAGCCTGGGAAAGATTGACCTGCAAGATCCGACGTATTGGGACCTGGGCCTGACGCTCGACGAGCATCAACGCGCGGCAGAGGCGCTGGAACCGGTACAAGGGCGTCCGCTACTCGCGTGTTGCGTGGGCACCAAAGTGCAGGCGAAAGATTGGGGGGCGGAGAACTGGCGCAGTGTCCTTAATACGCTAGCCGCCGAGCTACCGCAGTACGGGTTGGTGATGGTCGGAGCCGGAGAGGAGATCGCTGTCAGCGATCGTGTCGCGGAAGCTTGGGCGGGACGATCCGCCAATCTGTGCGGAAAGCTTCTTCCCCGTCAGTCCGCGGCAGTTTTGGCGCGGGCAAAGCTTTTTGTAGGACACGACAGTGGCCCCATGCACTTGGCGGCAACGGTCGGTACACCCTGCGTCGCAATATTCGCTGCGAGGAATAAACCGCGAACGTGGTTTCCGTGGGGAAGCCAGCACGGAGTGGTATACCACCGCACCGAATGTTGGGGCTGCGATCTGGAGATATGCATCGAGCAGAAGAAGAAATGCCTCACGTCGATTCTTCCGGCCGAAGTGCTGGGCGTGGTGCATCGTGTACTCTCCCGCCTTTCGTTAGCCCATACCCTGGTGTCCAGCCCTAGATGAACCGCTCCGCCGCGCAGCCAGTTAGGATAAATTGGAGCACAGCATGATTCGTGATCTTCATCGTGTCCTCGACCTGGTCGAGTCCGGCCTTCAGCGCTACCGTGTGCTAGTGGTTGGCGATTTGATGCTGGACCAGTATTTGTGGGGCGACGTCAGCCGCATCTCACCCGAAGCGCCGGTGCCGGTGTTGCGTTCTGCGCGGCGCACCCATGTCGCCGGCGGAGCCGCCAATGTTGCGATGAATCTGGTTGGCCTGGGAGCGCAAGTATCGCTAGCCGGATTTCTGGGTAGTGATGAATCGGCAGAGACGTTGCGCGGGTTGTTGACGACGGCCGGCATCACGACCGACGCGGTCTGCGTTTGGGAGAGACCGACCATTTCCAAAACGCGGATTATGGCGGGACGGCAACAGCTGATGCGGCTCGACGTCGAGGTACCTGAGTTACCTTTTGCGACTGAGATCGATTCCCTGCTGCAATCTTTGACCGCGCAGATTGCCACCGCGGACAGCATCATTCTTTCTGACTACGCGAAGGGTGCGCTGCCGGAACAGGTTTGTCAGCACGTGATCATGGAAGCGCGCAAACGCAACATCCCCGTGCTGGTGGACCCCAAAGGCAGCGATTTTTCGAAATATCGTAGGGCGACGACAATCTGCCCCAACCTGCAGGAGCTATCGAACTGCACCGGCGTTCCTGTGCAGCAGATGGACAAACTGTTGGGAGCAGGTCGCGTGCTGATTCCTTCGCTGCACCTCGACTACTTGACCGTTACGATGAGCGAGCGCGGTATTCGTGTCCTGCACTCTGACGAATATGAGGATCTGCACGCCGCTGCGCTGGCGCGCGAAGTCTACGATGTCTCCGGTGCGGGAGACACTGTGATTGCGACCCTGGCTGCCGCGGCTGCTGGAAAGCTCGATCTGGAAAGCGCGATTCAACTGGCCAATGTAGCCGCTGGCATTGTGGTAAGCCGGGTGGGAACGGTGCCCATCGATCGGGCGAATCTGCTGGCTACATTGTCGGTGGAACTTGCCACCAGTACGCAGGAGAAAGTTGTTGACCGCGCCGCTTTAATCGCCCGCGCTGTGCAGTGGCGAGACCGTGGCGAAACCATTGTGTTCACCAACGGATGTTTCGATCTGCTGCACATCGGGCACATCACGCTGCTGGAAAACGCACACCGCATGGGAGACCACCTGGTCTTGGGGATTAACAGCGATGCTTCAGCGCGGCGTTTGAAAGGCTCGACTCGACCAATTGTCGGCGAGAAGGAGCGGGCACGCATTCTGGCGGCGTTGGCGTCGACAGATGCCATTGTGATCTTCGATGAAGACACGCCGCTAGCGACGATTGAAGCGTTGCGGCCCCATGTTCTGGTGAAGGGCGGCGACTACACGGAATCGACGGTTGTCGGCGCAGACCTAGTGCGCAGTTGGGGGGGGCGCGTCGCCATTGTGCCGACGGTGGCCGGCTTCAGCACCACGAACCTGGTACGGAAGCTGAGCGCGACCCCGGAAAAGAGCCGCGCAAGCGAATCAAATTCGTAGGCAAGCAATCGTCGAGCGAGCCCATGCCGCACCGAACGCTGGCTTGCTCACCTCGACCGTCGCCGTGGTTAGTCGCCAGAAGCATTGTCTGAATGGGAAGCGTGGTGCTGGCGCTCCGGATCATGCAGCCACTTGGATAGTGCGGTGCCGTTCATCTCCATTCCAACCAAGTCCAGCTCGCCGTGCTCGTAATCCGCGATCATCATGCCCATGGACGAGCCGTCAGGATGCACTAGTATCACCGACTGATCACCACCGCGATTTTTTCCTCCGCCAACTTCCGTCACAAACGGTTGCCAGTCATCGCCGAGTCTGGACTTCAGCAGCGGATATAAATCCTTTCCATCCATGCCGCGCACATTGTCAAACTGGGCCACTCGCAGGCCCTGTACACCGCCGTGCGTCTTCAGGCTGGCAAAAATGCTGACTAGAGTCATCATGGGAATGCGCTGCGCATGGACGGAGTACTTATGCTCCACGGCGGAGACGACGGAGTTAAAGTCACGGTCGGCGGCCGAACATCCCGTCGAAACCAGAAGCGCCGAAGCCAACACGAGCAAAACGAAGTATCTCATCTTGGATTTCATTTCGACTCCTTGGTTGAATTCTTCTGCATGTTCAGCTTGGGTACGCCGAAATTGCCGCTCAGTTCTTTCAAATCTTCCGGACGAATCGAGCCGGAAATGTACACCATGTCCAGTTCCTTGGGCTCAGCATCCAGGACAAACATTCCTTTCACCTCATTGCCGAGCATTTTTACGTAGACATCGGTGTCGCCTTCGGCCTTTTTCGAACGCACTTTCACCATCGGATTCCAGTCGGGTCCGAGGAACTGCTGACGAATGGTTTTCAGATCGTCCGGCGTGTATTGTCCGGGCTCAGAGAATTCATAGCTGCGGACGTAAATCGCATTCAGGTTCTGAATCAGCCGTTGCGCCTGCGCGTCGTCCTTCTCTTTCGAGTCGAGGAACTGGCTGGCAAACTTTAGCATTGTCTTGTTCATCGTCACTTCATTCACGTCGGATGCACGCGCCGCCAGCTTTTTATCGAGTTCGACCGGAAAATTGGGCTGGATATCCTGGGCAACAGCAGGGATGGTGAGCAGCAAACCGCAGCCAAGCAGAACGCCTACGCGGCAGGTGGCGATCCATTGTTTCATTCGAGTCATGATGTTTCTCCTTAATTTGCGTCTTGCTGATTTGAGTCGTTGCCGTCCACTTTGTTGCGAACGTCCTGCAATGTAGAACTGGTAATTCTTAGCGCGAGCAATACCTGTTGGCGCGCGTGTTCGCCGGCAAGCTGGCGTTCTCTCTGGTGCTCCAGGTAGCCGCCCACTCCGACCGACAACAGCAGAGTCGCCGCAATGGCGCCACGCACTAGCGGGTTGCGAATCGCCCGCACCGGCCACGGCACCGGTTCATGCTGCGGCAACGCATCCACCCGGGCCAATACGCGATCCGCAAAGCCGTCGGGTGCGGGCCGAGTATGAAGGCGGGCTCGCAATTCCTGCTCAAACGTTGCTTCCAATTCCGGGTCGAATCCCTCGGCTTCCGAATCATGCGGCTGTCGGCCAAACTCAACCATGGGCGACCTCCTTTCGTTGCTGCGAAGCTCTGGTTCGCAGCAGCTTTAGTGCTCGTTGTAGATGGCTCTTGACGGTTCCCAGCGGCATCGAAAGCAACTCGGATATTTCGCTGGGCATCAGGTCTTCCTGATATCGCAGCAGCAGCACTGCGCGCTGTGCCGGTGGAAGAGTCGCTACCATTTGCTCGATGGTCGTCGCCATCCCAGCCGTTTCGAACCCATCGTGTGAGACTGCCGAACCGGTCACTTCCAAACGCATGTGCTCCTCACAAAATTCATCCGCTGCAAACTCTACCCGTGCGGCGCGGCGGCGATAGGCATCGGTCGCTCGATGGACCGTGACCCTCCGCAACCAGGCCAGCAGATGCTCCTGCGATTGCACCCGGCCGAGATTCCGATACAAGGCAAGAAAGACATCCTGCGCGACTTCTTCCGCCGAGCCACAATCTCCGAGAATGCGATACGCAATGCTGTATACGCGGGACTGGTGCCGTTCCACAATCTCCCGAAACTCATCCCTCGACGGCGCGATCGATGCGACGGATGAGTTTGTGATTGTGGATTGCAATGAAATCTTCCTCCCCGGATAACTTCTCTCTACCTGCGTATACGCAAATCTGGGCGCGGGAGAACGCAAAAAAATGAGAAAAGTGAGAATTATTTTGCCGAATGCAGAACGAGGCAGGCTATCGGTCCCTTGGAACAAGCCGCCGGCGAGTCAGGACAACCGGGATAGGGCGTCGCTGTCGGGAACTACTTCGACTCGGTTCGGCGTTCATCGCCTTGATGGTCAATGACCCAGGTCTTGCCGTCCGTGGAATGGGCAACTTCGAAATGAATCCGATCGTGACCATTCCAGTCATTGACGGTGCGAAAGTTGGTAGTTTTGCCGCCGTCCGTACTTTCTCCGGAGAACGTCCATCGTTGACCTTCGATCAGCAGATCACCGCGCCCTTGGGCAAAGCCGTTCGGCAAGATCGCTTGCGTGTTGTAGTGGCCGGTTGTCCCGGCGTATACGAACACGATCAGTGCGCCAACCTTGCCGTTGACGGTCTGCTGGCAAGCATAATACTCCCTGAATTCTTCGCAATGGTTGGAGAGGGTATCTGGCGCGCTCCCGGACATCCCAGGGGTTACCCGCCAATTTCCCTGGTAGAGAGATATGGACGAAAACACTCCATCGGAGGTGTGAGCCGGTGTGGACTGAGGCGCAGTTGGGGCGGCCATACCGAGAGTCGTCAAGAAGGCGAATGCCAATGCGAGCATGGAATTTCCTCCCGGCGATTCTATACCTGGACGCTATAGCTTAGAGCTGCGATGTTTCAGGGCAAGTTCCAGCAGGGCGTCCGCGACCCGCTCATAGTCATGACGCAGGACATCTTCAGCGCGAAGAAAATCGCCGGTGATGCAGCGAACACCAAGGCGCTCAATCTGGTCTATATCGGCAACGATCGGCTCTGCGCCTTCAGCGGCGTAGCGTTGCCGCGCTTCCTCCGGTACCGGGGCGACGTTCACCAAAGCGTAGTCGAAAATGGCGCCACCGCTGTGCTCGTAAATACGCTCAATGTGCTGCGAAGCGGTCAGGTGCAGGCTTTCATTCGATTGCGTCATCAGGTTGCAGATGAAAACGCGCAATCCGTGGGCTGCGACCAGCGAGTCGGCGATGCCCTCCACCAGAAGATTGGTAATCAAACTGGTGTAAAGCGAACCCGGACCGAGCGTAATCAGGTCCGCGCCCAGGATTGCTTCTACCGCTTCAGGAAGCGCCGCCACGCGCTCCGGCTTTAGCATCAGGCGAGCGATACGCCGCTTGCTGGCGGTAATTTTGGTCTCGCCCAAAACCGTCGATCCATCGTCCATCAACGCGGCCAGGGTGACGTTTGAATTTGTCGCGGGATACAGATGTCCGCGGGTGGCAAGAATTTGCGACGATGTTTTGACGGCGAGTGCAAAATCGCCGGTTACCGCAGTCAATCCCGCGAGAAAAAGATTGCCGAAACTGTGACCTTCCAGGCCTTCTCCGCTGTCGAAGCGGTACTGAAACAGCCGAGACAACAGGTGCTCATCTTCCGACAGCGCGACCATGCAGTTGCGCAGATCGCCGGGCGGCAACATATTCATGTCCCGCCGCAGACGGCCACTGGAACCGCCGTCGTCGGTCACGGTGACAATGGCAGCAAGGTCTGAAATGACCGATGGCGTCTCCGAAGGAGAGGCGGCGTGCGACGGAGATTGCGTGTGTCGCTTCAGCCCCCGCAACAACGTAGACAAGCCCGTTCCGCCGCCAATGGCCGCGACGCGGAGCAGGGCCTCGTCGGACCGTTCTGCCGGACCAGTTTGCTTTGGATCGGAGATACGAGTGTCGGGAGAACTGACAGGATGCATGTTCGTCAACTCGGTAGCTCGAGCGCATGCGGGTCGCACGTCAGGCCGCGACGAAAAGCGCTCAGAGAATTTCGGGGTAAAGAAGCTCAGTAAATCGGGGATCGTCCGTCATCTCCTGAAAGTCGGAATCCAAACGAGCCTGAATACGATTCTGCGGATTCAATTCGATCGCGCGAGCCAACTGCTCCAGGCATTCTTCGGCCCGGCCGGTTAGGCAATGCATCACAGCAAGGCCGTAGTGGGCGTAGTCCGCGGTCGGATGTTTCTTCAGGATCGCTTCAAGTTGTTCGCGCGCGTCCTCATAGAATCCGGTATTCAGCAGGGAGATGGCGTAGTCGTACTGCTCTTCCGGACTGTGAAAGGAGACGGCATCCTTCTTCATCTGGCGTTCGCACGCAGTCAGGTGGACGCGTGCGCGATCCACCAGGTCGCCGGCATCGGAGGAAAGCAGGGTTTCAAGAGCAGCTTTCGCCTTCTCGTATTTCCCTTCGCGCATCAATCGGACTGCCGTCTCGTAGTGCTGAATTCGCTGCTTCCGGGCCGGGTCGGCAATGGCGTCGGATTTTCCGGCAAGTACGCGAGGCATCGTGGTCGTTTTCTTTTTCATGGGCGATGGCTTCATTGCAGACACACTCGTTTCATGTGTTCTAGAGGGCATAGGTACCGAATGACCCTGACCCTCGTAAACCTAACAGGAAACGACTTCATCTGCAATGCCGGACGATCCAGCGTAGCCCGGTCTTCCAGCCAATGACAACTCCTCTCCGATGACAAACAAGCCCGTTCGGGGCACTGGAGAGTTACGGATCGGCACTTCCGGCTGGAACGAACACCGCTTGCAGAATGGTAAAATGACTTAGGTACGCCCTATGCCAGAAACTATTCGCAGAAAGACACCTACAGTCCTTATTGGCAAAGTTCGGGTCGGGTCGGATGCACCCGTTGTGGTGCAGTCGATGACCAACACCGATACTGCCGACGTCACTTCGACCGTGAAGCAAGTTGCCGCGCTGCATCGCGCCGGGTCAGAGATTGTCCGAGTCACGGTCAATAACGACCAGGCGGCGAAATCCGTTCCAGCCATTGTCGAGGAGTTGGCGCAGCAGGATGTGCATGTGCCGATCGTGGGTGATTTCCATTACAACGGGCATCTTCTGCTGAAGAAATATCCGGACTGCGCACGCGCTTTGGCGAAGTACCGCATTAACCCCGGAAACTGCTCCATCGGACGCAAGGACGACGATAATTTCCGCACGATGATCGAGTGCGCGGTTGAAAATCAAAAACCCGTTCGCATTGGAGTCAATTGGGGTTCACTCGATCAGGCATTGCTGACGCGCATGATGGATGAAAACGCCAAATCCGCAAAGCCGAAAGACGCTCGCGATGTGACCATGGAAGCCATGGTGCGCAGTGCGCTGGATTCCGCGGAGATGGCGGAGCGTTACGGTCTGCGGCACGACCAGATTATTTTGAGCGCCAAGGTCAGCGGAGTCCACGACCTGATCGATGTCTATCGCATGTTGGCTGAGCGTTGCGACTACGCGCTACATTTGGGGCTCACCGAAGCCGGCATGGGGATGAAAGGCATTGTTGCCTCGACTGCGGGACTGACTCCACTGCTGCTGGCCGGCATTGGAGACACCATCCGTGTGAGCCTAACGCCGAAACCGAACGGCGACCGCACGGAAGAAGTTTTAACCGGACAGCAGATTCTGCAATCGCTCGGCATTCGCAGCTTTACTCCGCAAGTGACGGCGTGCCCTGGCTGCGGACGGACGACCAGTACCTTCTTCCAAGAGCTGGCCCAGCAGATCCAAGGCCACCTGCGCGAATCGATGCCGATCTGGCGCCAGAAATATCCGGGTGTCGAGGAATTGAAGCTCGCCGTGATGGGATGCGTCGTGAACGGGCCCGGAGAATCAAAACACGCCAACATCGGCATTTCGCTGCCGGGTACGTTTGAAGATCCGGTCGCGCCGGTGTATGTGGACGGACGCCTGCTGTTGACGCTGCGCGGCGATCACATCGTGCAGGAGTTTACGAAGATTCTGGATGAGTACGTGGTGAACCGCTACGGATTGGCGAAGCCCAAAGACTTAGTTGGCGCCCACTAACTCGGGAGATGCAGATTCTGGCGGCTCGTTGCTAGAGTCCGCCGCATGCTTGGCGGCTTTCTTCCCCGACTTCTTCAACAGTTGATTGAGCGTCGTCGCATCTAGTTCTTCCTCAAGACATTTCTGTGCCTTGCGAAACACGCTGCGCATGGTCTTCTTCAAGTCTTTCGTATCTGCGGAATCGTGCGCGGCTTGATGCAGCAGATCCCCGGCGTCGAGCGCGCGGTAAATATCCCGCAGCGTAATCTGCTTGGCACTCTTCGCCAGATGCGTGCCCCCCGAAGGACCTTTCGCGCTTGTGACCAGGCCAGCCCGGCTCAGCGCGGAGAGCAACCGGCGAATCACGACCGGGTTTGTCGCCAGTGCGGTTGCGAGTGCGTGCGACGTATGGAATTTCTCGGGCTCTGTCGCCATCAACGCGAGCGCTTCGATAGCGGTCGAAAATCGCAGATTGGCTGCCATGTGCCCCAAAATATCACAGTTCCTCAACCCTGACTCAGGCTCTGTAGCGATTTCGGCATTGACGAATCGCATAGAGGTCTGTCCTGCGTGGGGAATGTATGGCAAGTGCTACCATCAAGTTTTTACGCAGGAGATCGTTACCTTTTGAAGATACTTTTCGTCGGAGATATTTTTGGTGGCGCGGGACGCAGGATTGTCCATGCACATCTAGGCCACCTGCTCGAGACTCATGCGGTTGACCTGGTAGTGATCAACGCGGAGAACTCCGCGGGCGGATTTGGAGTCACTCCCAACATCGCGGAGGAATTATTCAACTGGGGTGCGCACGTCCTGACCACGGGCAACCACATCTGGGATAAGCGCGAGATCATCGACTGGATGCATTCGGTTCCCGCAGACAGCCACGAACGCCCGCGCCGCCTGCTACGGCCCGCCAACTATGTTCCCGGAGTCCCGGGCTATGGCGTGTATGAAGGCAAGTTGCCGAACGGGACGGCATACGCCGTCATCAACCTGCAGGGCCGAACCTTTATGGCGGCGAGCGACGATCCATTTCGCGCTGCCGACGCCATCCTTGAAAAGTTGAAAGCTAAGGTCATCCTGGTGGATTTCCACGCCGAGGCCACGTCGGAGAAAGTCGCGCTGGGATGGTATCTCGATGGGCGCGTGACGGCAGTTTTGGGAACCCACACCCATGTACCCACGGCGGATGCGCGGATTCTGCCCGGCGGAACGGCATTTCAAACCGACGTCGGCATGAGCGGTCCCTACGACAGCGTGATTGGGGTCGAAGTGGAACAGGTGCTCGATCGCTTCCTCCGCGGCATGCCGGCAAAGTTTGATGCGGCAAAGAAGAACCCGAAGATGTGTGCGGCTTTAATAGAGTGCGACGCGACCACGGGACGAGCGCTGTCGATTCGACACTTCATGCTGGGCGAATAAGCTGAACAGTATCGGCCAAAACCAGAACGGGCATCCAGATGGATGCCCGTTCTCGTGTTCGCGCAACAACGATTAACGAACGTGGTGGCGTGTGGTGCGATGGGTGGGTCGCGGCTTGGTTGTCGGAGGCAATTCCCCGTCCTTCATGATGATCATGGGCGGATTTTGCGTGTACGAGTCGAATGTTGCGATGAAGTTCGCCATGGAACCGATGGTGGGTGGCGTTTTCAGCGGGGTCTTCATGTTGATGGTGAAGTCCGCCTTATTCGACTGTTGCGCATCGTCGGAAACGGCGAGTTGGACGGAGTCCGGCGTAGCCGAGATCACCTTTCCAGGCACCTTGGTGGTCAAGCCCTTCATGGTGTCCCAAACCTTGCTGGCGTCATCCGGAGTGCCGTTG
>JAJXZK010000049.1 GCA_021780095.1 Acidobacteriota bacterium
GATGAAGTGGTACCAGGGCAGCTGGAGTGAGCCCGGCTTGTGGGGACATGTCACTCCCGTCTTTCCCGCCCAAAAAGACTATACCCATCCGGATGCGGAAATGCTCTGGGGCCCGGCCATTCACTGGAACTCTTATCTCCATATGTACGTGATGCTGCTCAACCGCGCGATCGATCCAGAATTAGCGACTGGCGGGGTATACATCAGTTTCAATCGCCATATCGGGGATCCCAATGGGTGGAGCAAACCGACGCTGATCCTCGATCGTGCGGGAATCCAAAAGTTTATGGCCGGTGTCAATCTTTCCCCAACCAAAATGGCAAACGGCTGGTATCCGGAAGTGATCGGTGAAGGACCCGGTGAGACGGACACAGTCGCAGGCAAGACCGGACGTCTATTTCTTGCCGGTGTTTCGCGCCTGCAAATTACTTTTCTGAAACCCGGGGAAGGGACCGCGTCAGAAAAGAAATAGCGGCGAACGCCTTATGCAGGAGCACTGGCGGCTGACTTCTTCATTTGTAGCCCGGGACGTTTTCGCTCTGCACGCGATGGACAGGACCTAGATTCTGATGATGAACGCGCGATTCGACAGAAGAAAATTTATTCAGGTTTCCGCTCTCACGTTGGGCAGCACTTTGGTGGGCTGGCCAGAGGAGAGAACGAACAAGGGGACGGTGCAGGTATGTCCCAAGTCCGCTCCTCCGGCGAAGACACTGTTTGCATTTCGTATGGGGGAAATCACCACGCGGGCCTGGGATATGGAACTGACCTTATCGTGCCTTCAAGGCATTGTGAACCGATCCCAGCCGCGCCTGTATCTGATCCATGATCGATATGACGAACTATGGCTGGAGTGGATGCAGGAACGCGGCGATATAAAGAATGTTCGATGGATTGGGATAGGAGAACTGTTCGAACGGTTCTTGTCGGAAGTGGATCGAATGTTCGTGACCGATCCCGCAGTGCCTGCAAGCGTCAACGTGGCCACCATGCTGGCAGCGGTCCGCGGAGGATTGGTCGCCACGCCCGATCTTGCCGAGCAATTCAACTTGCCTATGGGGCGCTCTCCTGATTCGAGCGAAATGGGCATGGACCTACACGCGTTCGGCTGGAAAAAAGACCTGGAGGCCTATCAGTGGGTGTACCGCGAAATCGGAGATCAGCTGTCACAGCAGGCTGTTGCGATTTTCGACCCGCATGAAACGGCGCTTCGAGACTACTTGGTTGAATTCAAAATTCCTATTCTTTGGATTTCTGGCCGGGACGATGCGGAAAGATGTCCGGCCGCATCTCCCACGGAAGATAAGGAGTTCGCCCGTCAAACCCTGATGCGATGGCCGCCGAACATCCCGTGCTTGGGCTGGCCATCCAGCGGATACAAGCAAGGAGGTATTGGGGAGGGACCCGGCGTACAACTGGCCAGCCAGTGTGCCAAGTTCACTGTTTGCACCGCATACGATGGGTTCTCGCCCACTGTGGGGAACCTTTCGGTGCATTCGGGGACGACCGCAACTTTGAAGCAGCCCACCACCCAACATGCGGTGCTACACCGGGACAAAGTCTATTACGCATTCATACGGTCGGACGGCGACGGATGGAATTTTCAGCGCCAATACTACAGGAAGCTTTTTGACGATCCGAAGCACGGAACGGTCCCAGTTGGATGGCAGATAGGGCCGACCGCGATCGATGGCCAGCCCGACATCCTGGACTATTACTACAAGCACGCCGGCCCGGGAGACTACTTTGTGAATGCGT
This sequence comes from Acidobacteriota bacterium, assembly GCA_021780095.1. The sequence continues at coordinate 1,759 of JAJXZK010000049.1, forward strand.
TGTCCGGGGTGGGTTATATTCACGAGGACGATTACGCGGCGAACTACCCCTCTGAACAGCGCGAAAAAATCTGGCGCGAATACATCGAGCTATCAGAAAGATACCTTGCCAGGCTGGATAGTAAGGTCCTTGCAGTGTATTCGGAAATGGAGCCGAGACGGATGGACATGTTCGCCGGCATGAGCGGCGTGAAAGGAATTTTTGCCAACTATTCGCGCAGCCACGAAACCACGCTCGCGAACCAGACTTCCACTGTGGATGGAATCCCGTGGTTCCGGGCCGTCAACGATTCTCCGGGCTCATTCACCTTCACCCCGTGGGCCCGGCAGTCCGCAGTCGATTTTATGGTGGACGACATCCGACGATGGACCCCGCCTGCACGTCCTGCTTTTTTGTATGTGTTCCTTGCTAATTGGCTGACAGAAATGGGCATGGCTCAAACCATTGCGCAACAACTTGGAAGCAATTATGTTCCCGTGCGGGCCGATGAATTGGTGAGTCTTTATGGAGAGTACACAGGAAGGTGAGCAAGGGGCTTTTCGCACAGTCGACGGCAACTCTGGCGCGGAAATCATCTTGGGTCCGCACGCTGACGCTTCTTTCCCGGGGACCGTTCCGGATGGTCGCTGACGATGAAGATCGCAAGGCCGGCTGATACGGTGCGTTGTTTCATGTTCCATCACAAGGAGGATCGAGATGATCGAGAAGCCAGGACAGTACACGCGGCGCGACTTCTTGGGTAGGACGATCGGGGCCGGTGTGGCGTTGTCCGTGGGATCGATCATGCCGGGTAGTGCGGAAACGGCTGGGGCGGCGATCCCTGATCAAGCTGAAGCCGTTGGATCGGAGGAAACCGGGGGGGATGGACGGATTCGAATCCACGTGAAGGGACCGGTGGGCGCGCCGCCGCTTGGGTCCCCGGTGGAGACGAGCGTGCCCTTTGCGAGGGGAAAAGTGCGGGACAGCGCGGCGTGGGCCGTGTATTCGCCAGTCGGGAAAGCAGTGTTGGCGCAGATGCGGCCGGGAATGAAGTGGCCGGACGGAAGCGTGCGATGGCTGTCAGTGGTTTTCGAAGCGGAGGAGGGCCCTGGGATTTACCTGCTACGGCAAGGGGAAGGCATTTCCGGACCCGAGATGATACGGGAAGAGAACGGGCAGGTGGTCATGGACAGCGGAGAAGTCCAGGTGAAGATGGCGCGTTCAGGCAGCGGCTGGATCGAGGAAATCGGGGCGCCGGGACCGGACGGAAAGATGGAAGCCGTAGTGAAGGGGGTGGGTGCAGCCGATTTGGTTCTGACGCGGTATGACGGCCGGAACTTCCGGGCCTCGCTGGCGGGAGAGAGCAGGGTGGTGGTGATTGAAGAACGGGGACCTGTCCGGGCCTCGATTCGGGTGGAAGGTAAGTGCCGCGCGGTGGAGGGGGAGGGCTTGTTCGATTACATTGCGCGGTGGACGGTGTATCGAAAACGAGGCGAGGCGCACGTAAAACTTACGTGGATCAATGCCACGGAAAATCCATCCGAACAGGTGCGGGACATTCGAGTGATGTTTCCGTATGACTTTGCACCGCAGCGACTGGTGTTTGGATGTGAGCAGGGTGTATTTGACGGGCCGTATGTAAAGGACTGGCCCGTGTATCTGCTACAGGAAGACTACAACTGGTACTGGGCGAAGAAACACAATCCCGACGGGCGAATTCAGAACCTGGCGAGTGGAGGTTGCAACGGGGAGCACTGCCCGGGATGGCTGTATGTCGAGAACAAGGATCGGTGCCTCGGCGTCTGGGTGCCAAATTTCTGGGAGGAATTTCCGAACGAGATTGAGTTGACGGAAGGGATGTTGAGCGTGGGTCTGTGGCCGGAGCGGGCAATGAAGCACTTGCTGAGCAAGCCGATCCTGCCGGCGAATCCGGATGGGCAGCAACGCTATGTCAAAACGAAATACACGCCGGTGATGCCGCATCCATACATCGCGTTTGTGAATGAGCAAGAGAAATGTCTGGACGCGGTGCAGGGCTTGGCGAAGACGCAGGAGATCGTGCTCAACGTATGGGGAGGGAAGGGTCCAAATCCGACATTCGAGACGAAGTGGTGGAGCAAGAGCCTGCAGCCTGTACGAGGTCACCTGGATCCAGAATATGTGGCAACAACGGAAGCTCTTGGTCTCTTCTCTCCGCTCGACAGCAAGAAATTTCCGATGTACGAGCAGCTATACAAGGGCTGCTACGGATGGCTGAATCGCAATATTGACGCAATGAAGTGCTACGGCAAGTTCGATTACGGCGACTGGAAGTACTTCACGGCGGCCACCGACTACCTCTGCGGTCCGGGAACGAAATGGGGAGCACTGGGAGAAATGCCCCGCGAAGGATATTGGCAAAACAACGAGCGGGACCAACTATTGGGACTGCTTCTTTACTACTACAGAACAAGCGATCCCGTTGCGTGGAAAAGGATTGAGATTGTCGCTCGCCATCTTCTGGATGTAGACATCAAACACCACCCGCATTGGGGAATGTGGACCCACAGTTACGGGCATTGTTATGTCGTAACGGCAGCGGCCGGCGAACCGGACCATTCCTGGCTTTGGGGCACACTGGTCTGGTCGGGTGTGAGCGCCGATCCGGTGGTGCAGGATTGGGTGGGCCGGTGTGGAAAGAATCTGTTACACACGAAGATTGATTTTGAACAGACGGATGCTCGCACGGACTCCGTCTATCTCCACATGATGTGCCAATTTTATGAATACACAGGCCAGCAAGAATACCTCGACGCAGCCGAAGCTCCAGTAAAGGCATTTCTGAAGCTGCAACGGTCGAATGGTAGCTGGCTGGCGTTCATGGGGAACCTTCAGGCGCCAAAGGAGGAGGGCTTTGTTGAACACGCGATTATGGCCCTCGCCAACTACTACGCCGTTACAAAGAAACAGGAAGTGGTGCCCCCTCTGAATCGGGCGCTCTACTACACGTTTGGGGCCAAGGGTGAGATTCGGGGAGCGATCGGCGAGGCGCCTTTGGCGGTGTACGGTTTGGCCATCCTTGCAACCGAAACAGGCAAGCAACACTATTTGGATGTTGCAGGCAATGTGCTGACAGCTTTCTATGACGCGCAGAAAAAGGGGGACAATCCCGCCTGCATTGGCCGCGGCGACTACTGGGCAGAGTGGGGGGTCAACAATCCGCAAGCGGCGAAGGGAACGGGCCGTCCACCACAGTTTCTGGGGGAAACCCGCCCACTTTCGCCGGGCTGCGTTCTTGCCTATGGGCAGCAGATTCTTGCGCCGCTTGCAAAAAAGGATAGGCATGGATGAGCGTTCGTAAGACAAGATTGGGCGACAGAACCTGCGAGGTAGTTGTGAGCGAGTCGAATGGGACAACCCGACCCTGGATCAGGAGCGCACTGGTGTTTCTCAAACATCACGGCATCTCTAACCAGGAAATCGATGGGCCCCGGATCAACACATTTTTTGGGTTCGCCTTTCAACTGCCTGCATGGAAACAGAGTGGCATTTTCTCTCGCCGGGTTGTTTGGCTGACGCTGTCCTTGCTTCTAGTGTCGAGTCCTGCTTTTTCTCAAAACCTTCCCAGCATGACAAATCCTTCGGTTATGCAAGTGCGGCAGCAGTTTCTTACCCCTCCAGCTGATTCGCGGATCATGATGCGCTGGTGGTGGTTCGGCGCGGCTGTCACCAAGCCGGAACTGGAGCGAGAAATCAAGGCGATGAAGGCCGCTGGAATTGGGGGATTCGAAATCCTGCCAGTCTATCCACTAGCGCTGGACGATGCCGCGAGTGGCATTAAGAACCTCCCTTACCTCTCCAGCGGTTTTCTGGATGCACTACATTTTGCGGCAAGCGAAGGACGCGCCGACGGGATGCGGGTAGACCTGACACTTACCAGCGGCTGGCCGTATGGAGGTGCCTATCTGCCTGTTTCCCTGGCCGCAGGAATGCTGCGCGTGGTTCGAGTTCCAATCCCAGATGTCGGCAACACCATTCCCATTCCATCCGTAAGCGCTGGGGAAAAACTGCTCGCCGTCTTTCAGGCTGACGGCGATGGAACAGACTTTCGTAACTATCAGGCTCGACCCCTACCGCTGGAAATAGAAAAGGGTCGTCTAGAGATTGGTCACGCGCCACACAAACGGGAGACGGCATTGTTTTTTCTCTCCAGCCGTACGGGCCAGATGGTCAAGCGGCCCGCTGTCGGCGCGACCGGATTTGTTCTTGATCCTTATGATCGCGCCGCAATTGAAGATCATTTGCGTACGGTTGGTGATCCGCAGCTTGCGGCCTTTGGAAAAGATCCTCCCTATGCAGTCTTCAGCGATAGCCTGGAAGTTATCGGTTCCGACTGGACGCCGGATTTTCTTCAGCAATTTAGACAGAAGCGCGGCTATGACCTGACGCCGTACCTTCCAGCTCTAGTGGGAAACATGGGCCCGATTACGCGCGCAGTCCGTCACGATTGGGGTCAGACACTGACGGAGCTGGCGGAAGAAAACTATCTAACGCCGATTCAAACCTGGGCAGCACAGCATGGCACGCGCTTCCGATCGCAGAATTACGGGACTCCACCTGTCACCTTGTCCAGCAATGCACTGGTCGATCTTGCCGAGGGTGAAAATTATCACTGGCGGCAATTTTCGGAAACCCGCTGGGCCGCCTCCGCCAACCACCTATACGGACGACCCATTACATCCGCGGAAACATGGACATGGCTGCACTCGCCCGCTTTTCGTGGAACGCCTTTGGACCTGAAGGTGGAGGCCGATCTTGATTTTCTGAATGGCATCAACCAGCTGATCGGGCATGGCTGGCCGTATTCTCCACCCTCGGCGGTCGAGCCTGGATGGAGTTTTTATGCCGCTGGAGCCTGGGATGATCACAATCCATGGTGGTTTGTCATGCCGCAAGTCACACGCTACCTACAGCGGATCAGCTATGTGCTTCGCCAGGGAAGCCCAGTCAATGACGTTGCGGTTCTTCTACCGACCGACGATGCATGGGCAAACTTTACGCCTGGCAATGATTCGGTCAGCGACCAGATGCACACACTCCTTGGCTCAAAGTTAATTCCGCAGATTCTCGATACTGGTTTCAACTTTGACTACATTGACGCGGCTGCGATTGCCAAGGTCGGCATACCTTATCGGGTGTTGATCCTGCCTGGTATTACAAGAATTCCACTCTCGACCTATCGTGCTATTCAGTCGTATGTGCAGCATGGAGGTATCGTGATCGCGACCCGGAGCCTGCCCTCCATTGCGCCGGGGTTGATGAATGCAAAGGTAGAGACCGCAGAAATACACCAACTATCGATAAAGCTGTTTGGAGCGAGCAATGCATCGGGACGTTTCATAGCAGATGAATCGCAGCTTGGTTCGATCCTTGCCCATACCGTAAAGCCAGATGTCGTCATCACTCCTCAGACCCATGACGTTGGATTTGTCCACCGTAAACTGGCGAATGGCGACCTGTATGTTCTGGTCAATACTAGCAATCAAATGCGAAGATTTTCAGCGGCATTTCGAATTACGGCAAGAGCCGCACAATGGTGGGACCCAGACTCCGGCGTTGTAACAGGGGCTGCTACGGAGTCCGGGTCCAGGAATTCGTTGAATATTTCAATGCAACCCTATGAGTCGCGTATTCTGATCCTTTTATCGGATGACTTAAATTCACTGCCGAAAGCCCCTACTTTACAGCCATTGCCTCGACCCATGGACCTTGGCGCGATCTGGAAAGTAGATTTCCTTCAGCAGAATCGAATTGCAAATTACTCCACATTGCATTCGTGGACGGACGACCCGCCGACGCGATTTTATTCCGGGCAAGTCGCGTACGAAAAAACGTTTCGGATTCCGAAATCGCTTCGAGATCCAGGAACCATTGTTCATTTGGATTTTGGGCCGGGAGAGACCGTCACTTCCCCAGTGCATTCCGGTTCGGAGCTGCGCGCGCTCCTTGAAAGCCCGGTTAGAGAAGCGGCTCAGGTCTACGTCAACGGGAAACTTGCTGGAAGTGTTTGGCACCCGCCTTATGAAGTCGATGTAACAAGGTTTCTCCAGCCTGGAGAAAATCATCTGCGGGTCATCGTGGGGAACCTTGCAATCAATGAAATGGCCGGCCGGTCATTGCCTGACTATCGCCTCTTGAATCAGCGCTACGGTGAGCGGTTTACTCCTCAGGATATGAACCATCTTGAACCGCTTCCATCCGGGATATTACGACACGTCTATCTCAGAGGATATCGAGAACTTGTCAGTTCAAAATAGCCGACTGGGAATCTATCCACAAGTCAAGAGGAGCATGGAAAGAGTGTACTGCGCAACGCATGGAAGCCGGGGGAGTTAGAAATGTGCTGGCCGTTATTCGAATAAAGTATCAGCCAAAGCAGAGGTGAGTGATGAATGATAAGTCGAGTTTGGGGGTTGACCGTCGTACGTTCATGAAACAGGCAACAGGCACGGTGCTTGCAGCGGGAATGACGGCGCGATCATATGCACGAATCCTTGGAGCGAATGACCGAATCCGCCTCGCTCAACTGGGATGCGGCGCAAGAAGTGCTGGCCATGTCGCAATGGTCCAACTTGCTGGCAAGCAAACTGCTGTCGAGACCGTCGCGGTGTGTGACATCTGGAGTCTTGCCCGCGAAGCACGCGCTGCCCAGGTGAAGAAGGCGTTCAATCTGGAACCACAAAGCTACAAATATTCAGAAGATTTGTTGACCCATAGCGATATCGACGGAGTGATGATCGCTACTGCCGATTTTCAGCACGCCAGGCTATGCGTTGACGTAGTGCGCGCGGGTAAGGATTGCTACGTTGAGAAGCCGTTTGCGAATGTCCTGAGTGAGGCCATTCAAGCCCGCGACGTTGTGAAGGCGTCTAAACAAATTGTCCAGATGGGAACACAACACCGCAGCCAGCCGTACAACCTGGCAGTCCGCGACATTATCCGTTCGGGTCGCATCGGCAGCGTCGTTCAGATTGAGCAGGAATGGAATGTCAATGAGGAGCGCTGGCGGTTTCGCAAGGTGGATACCGGACGGACGGACCAGATGGAGATGGATGAGCACATGGAGTGGAAGCACTGGCTCTATGACCGGCCCTCGATGCTGAAGGAACAGGACACGGACTGGGAACGCTGGCTGCTTGGCAAGTCTCCCCGGCCTTTCGACCCACACGTCTACCTTGAATTTCGTATTTATAAGGAATTCTCATCTGGAATCTTTGACCAATGGCTTAGCCACGCCAGCGACCTCGTGCACCTGTGGATGGACGAGACTCATCCGGTAAGCGCAGTAGCTCAGGGCGGTATCTTCGCCTGGAAGGATGGACGCGAGAACCCCGACACATGCACGGTTGCGTTCACCTATCCGAAAGGGTTTCTGTATATGTACCGAACTACTTTCGGAAATAGTTACAGAAGCTTCAGTCGCATCCAGGGCCGAGACGGAACCATCGTGAATTATGGCGGAGAAGGCGCATCGCTTTTCGTGGTGACTCGGGAAGGCGGACAGGAAGAATTCGATCCTGGAAAATCAGGACCAGTCTACACCCAGCCGCCAACACTGGGTCCGCAGAAAGATGGCGCGGAAATCGTCCAGGTCAACGGTGCTCCCCAGGCCAATTCCATCGGTCCGGAAGATAATGATGCCAATCATCTATTGAACTGGCTGAATGCGATGAGAGATCGCAAACAACCCAACGCGAATGTAGACCACGGCTTCTCTCATTCCTTGGCGTGCATTATGGCTGCCCAATCCTACTGGACTGGAAAGAAGCAATACTGGGATCCGAAGAGCGAGCAAATCCTGGAGCAACCCGTTTGATTGAGAGTTAGTTCAGGGGTCGATGTTTTAAGAAGGGTCGAGATATGAAAAAAGAAATGGAACCATCCGGGAACACCGAGGCATGGAACATAAAATCAAATCTATTCGAGGCGTTGCCCAGTAGGTGTGAAGTAGGTCGCCGTGAGTTCATGCGGTTATCTGCTTTGGCAGGTGGCGGGATGTGGCTTGCGTCCAATGACATGGCGGCGGGTGAAGGTGGCTTGCCAGCGCGAGAAGCCACGCGGCAAGCTTGTCCGCGGTCGCAAGCGCCTTCCAGGGACATCGCGGCCGTGCGTTTGCAGGACCTATTTACATTCGGCTGGGACATGCGGCTGACTTTGACTTGCCTGCAAGGGATCGTGAACCGTCGCCAACCTCAGCTCTATCTGATCCATGACCGCTACGATGAACTCTGGCTGGACTGGATGCGCAAGCGCGGAGACGTCGATACGGTTGAGTGGCTGAGCATCACCCAGGTGTTCGACCGTTTCCTCGCCCAGGTTTCATCTATGTTTGTGATCGATCCATCCATTCCAGCCACGATCAATGTCGCTACGATGCTGGCTGGTGTGTACGGCGGCCTGGTAGCGACGCCGAATACTTTCCAGCAATTCGATCTATCGTGTGGCTCGAGGGTGGGTCCACTCAAGAACGGCTTGGATTTACAGAAGATGCATTGGAAGAAAGATCTGGAGGCCTATCGGTGGGCCTTCCATACGCTCGATAGCCATCTGTCGCGCCAGGCCATAGCCATCCTCGATCCAACAGAGGTTGCTTTCCGCGACTACCTAGTTGAATTCAAGCTTCCTACCTTCTGGATTTCAGGGACGCAAGACGTGGCGAAAAATCCGGCAGCCGCGCCCGAGGAAGAAAAGGATTTTGCTCGAGAGATTATGATGCAGTGGCCGCCGAATATACCTTGTCTGGGCTGGCCATCTGGCGGATACAAGGAAAGCGGGATTGGGGAAGACCCAGGGATTCGGCTGGCCAGCGAATGCGCAAAATTTGAAGTATGTACCGCCTTCGATGGCTATTCGCCGACGGTCGGCAATCTCTCCGTGCATTCCGGGACAAGCGCGACTTTGTCCCAGTCGACTCCACCCGTGAAGCTGCAGCCAGACAAGGTGTACTTCGCCTTCATTCGGTCGGATGGAGACGGGATGAATTTCGTCCGCCATTATTACCGCCAGCTTTTCGACGATCCCAGGCATGGAGAAGTGCCCCTGGGTTGGCAGCTCGGCACAATGGTTTCCGACTTAATGCCCGATGTCGCGGACTACTACTACAAGCATGCCCGACCTGGCGATTGCTTTGTGAATGCGCTTACCGGAGCAGGCTATATATGGGAAGAGTGGTACGCCAAAGGCTACCCCGTGGAACAACGGCAACAAATCCTGCGCAACTATCAGCAACTCTCGGCCCAGTACCGGCAACGGATTGACGCTAGCGTGATGTGTACGGGCAACGAGATGCCGCCAGAGCTGTTGAAGCTGTTCGCCGGCGAAAAAGGAATTCGGGGTATCTTTGCAAATTATGTCAGGAGTCAGGAAACAACCCAGCATAATCTGGTGAGTGAAGTTGCGGGAGTTCCTGTCTTTCGCGATGCGATGGGCTTGGCCTCGTGGCTTTCCGGCGACATGGACTTCACAGCGTATTCTCAGCAGGAAACTGTTCGTCATATGATCGCGGAAATCAAGCAATGGACGCCTGCCCATAGGCCAGCCTTTCTTTTTGTCGGAGTGAACAACTGGCTCCGGGAAATGGGAATGCTTACCGAGATCGTCAACGGCTTAGGGTCGGAGTACGCGGCAGTACGACCGGACCAACTCGTAGACCTTTACAAGCAGAAGTAAAGCCCTTCGAATTCCCGCCGGATATGCGAAGGGATAGCCTCTTTGCAACTCCTGGACGAGATAGAACTGACTCATTCCTATTGCTGGCACGAGCGATTGCGCTGGCACAGTGAACGTTGGCATTCGGTATTCATTTCTCGATTCCGCAATCAACACCTGTCCGCAGTGACCCGGCGGGGTATATCCAGGGAGTATCAGTGATCCGCAGAGACTCTCTTCGCCGAACCTCCGCCAGCCTTGCCGACGCATTGCTTTTGCAGCGCAGCGGGATGGTTGGGGATCCCGCCGTAGTGGGGGTGTGGGAAGGAGGGACACAGAGCGGTTCAGGGGATAGGGAGGGCGTAGTTGCGGAAGTCGCAGATGTGCTCAATCTCGCGGCGGGCTCAGCGAGTCAGGTTCCCAGCTCCTTTATTTCGGGAGCCTCGCGAACCAAAGACTCGGGTGTTGACTGCACGCCCGCCGGCGAATTTACCCAACACGAGGGAGCTCAAACGTTTGTCTTTGATTTGTTTGAAATCGTCGAGAGTCTCACGAAATATGTAACACGGGGTGGGCGGTGGATGGAGGCTTCGGCGAACCACTCTCTAAGCCAAATTTCCGGCGTTTTTGGATGGGGAAAACATCTACAGTAGAGCCGCCAGAAATGGCGCAGTTTTGCTGTTCTGGACCTTGGCGATCACGGCCGGTGGACCGGCTGCGACGATGTGCCCGCCTTCATCCCCTGCGCCTGGGCCCAGGTCGATGACCCAATCACTGGCAGCGATGATTTGCATGTCGTGCTCGATGACGACGACGGTATTGCCGGCGGTGACAAGATTTTGTAGTTGACGCTGAAGGCGATCGACATCGGAGGGGTGGAGGCCGGTTGTCGGTTCGTCGAGCACATAAAGAGTATCGCCGCGCTGGGCGCGCTGCAGTTCCGTAGCGAGCTTGACGCGCTGGGCCTCGCCGCCAGAGAGCTCTGTGGCAGGTTGGCCCAGGCGAAGATATCCGAGACCCACTTCCTGCAAGACCCGGAGAGCGCGTGCCACTTGCGGATCGGCTGCGAAGAAGTCGGCGGCGGCGTCCACGGTGAGGGAGAGGATGTCGGCGATGCTTTTTCCTCGATAGAGAACTTCGAGTGTTTTGGCATTGAAACGCGCGCCGTGGCAGGCGGGACAGGGGCTGTAGACGCTGGGGAGAAAAAGGAGCTCGACACAGACGAAGCCTTCGCCGGCGCAAGTTTCGCAGCGGCCTTTCGCGACGTTGAAGGAGAAGCGACCGGCGTCATATTTACGCGAGCGCGCGAGCTTCGTAGCGGCGAAGAGTTTGCGGACGTGATCGAAGAGGCCGGTGTAGGTGGCCATGTTGGAGCGTGGGGTGCGACCGATAGGTTTTTGGTCCACGACGACGAGGCGATCGATGTGCTCCATGCCGAACATGATTTTGCCGCCGGCGGTAAAGACGGCGCTTCGTTCGAGCTCGTCCGGCCCGTCTTCTTCGACTTCGATTTTCTGGCCAAGGTGTTCGGCTACAAGCTCGACGAGGACCTGACTGATGAGGGTTGATTTGCCCGAGCCGGAGACTCCGGTGACCGATGTGAAGACGCCGAGCGGAATTTTCGCATCGAGGTGGTCGAGGTTATTTCGGGTTACGCCGCTGAGTTTGAGCCACGCTTTCGGTTCCCGGCGCGGTGCATGCGATGGCGCGGTGGATGGAAAGAGATAGCGGCGGGTTTGCGATGCGGCGATGGATTTAAGGCCGGCGGGTGGGCCGGAGTAGAGGACTTCTCCACCGTTAAGGCCGGCGCCGGGGCCGACGTCGACGATCCAGTCGGCGCGCCGGATGACATCGAGTTCATGCTCGACGACGAAGAGTGAGTTGCCGGATATTTTGAGTGCGTCGAGTGCGTCGAGGAGGGCTTCGGTATCGGCGGGATGCAATCCTGCAGAGGGTTCGTCGAGAACATAGACGACACCGAAGAGGTTGGAGTGGAGTTGGGTGGCCAGGCGGAGGCGCTGGAGCTCACCGGGAGAGAGCGTGGGCGTACTGCGCTCGAGAGAAAGATAGCCGAGGCCGAGATTGAGCAGGACGGCGAGGCGCGCGGTGAGGTCAGCGGTGATGCGTTTGGTGACTTCGGTCTTTTCTGGATTGGCGACGTGCGCGGTTCCTCCAGTGACCGCGAAAGGTTGCAGGAGGGCGCTGAGGCGCTTAAGCGGGAGAGCGGCGATCTGTGCGATGTCATAACCCGCGAACTTTACTGAGAGAGATTCAGGGCGCAAGCGCTTGCCGTGGCACAGTGCACATTCGGTCGAAAGCATGAACTGCGCGACACGTTTTTTCATCAACACGCTGTGTGTGTTTGCGAAGGTGGTGAGCACGTGGCGCCTGGCGCTGGTGAAGGTACCCATATAGCTAGGCTCCATCTTCCGCCGCAGGGCGTGGCGGGTCTCGGCGGGTGTGAAGCCGGCGTAAACGGGAACCTGCGGCTGGTCTTCAGTGAAGAGGATCCAGTGGCGATCCTTCTTTGGAAGATCGCGCCAGGGAATGTCGACGTCATAGCCGAGGGAGACGAGGATGTCGCGCTGGTTCTGACCGCCCCAGGCGGTAGGCCATGCGGCGATGGCGCGCTGGCGGATGGTGAGCGAGGGATCGGGCACCATGGATTGCTCGGTGACTTCGTAAACGCGCCCGAGGCCGTGGCACATGGTGCAGGCACCCTCAGCGGTATTCGGGGAAAAAGATTCGGCGTAAAGGAGCGGCTGGTTACGCGGGTAGTCGCCCGCGCGAGAGTAGAGCATGCGCAGAAGATTGGAGAGCGTAGTGACAGACCCAACGGAGGAACGCGTGGTAGGCGCGCCGCGCTGTTGCTGGAGAGCGATGGCGGGCGGTAGGCCGTCTATCGATTCGACTGCGGGAACGGTCAGTTGATGGAAGAGGCGGCGGGCGTAAGGCGAGACGGATTCGAGGTAACGACGCTGGGCTTCGGCGTAGAGGGTGCCGAAGGCGAGCGAGGATTTGCCGGAGCCAGAGACGCCCGTGAAGACGACGAGGGCGTCGCGGGGGATGTCAACGTTAACGTCGCGGAGATTGTGCTCACGCGCGCCGCGGACGCGGACGGTACCGTCGTTGTTTGGAGTGGGTTTCACGCGCCGCCTTCGGGCGTTAGGATGCGAGAGCTCTAGAGCGGGTTTTGTCGAGGTTGAACGCAGGTCTCATAAATGGTTTGAATCTGGCAGAAAATCGCAATCGAAAACTCGTTTCTCGCCAGGATCCCTCCTTTGTCGATGCAAAATCGGTGGTACCGTCTTTACGCCGAGACCTAACGAATCCCGCTTGTCAAAAACAACCGGCCGGACATCCTAGGCAGGTTCGCTGTCCTGATCGGGGCAGACAACATAGATATGGGCTGCAGCGCAAACGCCCCGCCGCCCCAACAAGATGATGAAGGTTCCGCCCGCTTCGAGGATCCACTCTATCTGTGCCTCTGCTATTTATCTGCATTCTCCAGGTAGGCGGCAATCGTCTGCGCGTCGGAGGGTGTAGCCACCCTGCGGTGGTGCGAAGGATTGGCGGCTTCACATGCTGTGCGCCGCGGGTACTACGCAGTCCAGCGTAGCCTTTGATTTGAGGGGCGGGACATGGAAAGTCTTCTTCAGCATTGCCCGATCCGGGAATCGATGTTCAAGCACTGACCGTGGATGACCCCGAAATTCTAAATCCGCACGACGCAATTCTGAAGGGCACGCGCACTGCAATCTGCGGTTCGGGCCTTCACCTAAAGTATGACCAAAAGCATCGCGGAGCGAGCGATCAAACGGGGAATCAGGGTAAACGCTATTGCTCCCGGTCCGGTGTGGACGCTGCTTATCCCCTCGACGATGCCTGCCGAAAAGGTGAAACGTTCGGCTCAAATACGGGATTTGGCCGACCGGCGCAGCCTATCGAATTGGCAAAGAGTTTTGTATTTCTTGCTTCGGACGATGCTAATTACGTCACTGGTGAAGTCTACGGAGCAACCGGGGGGACGAACTCCTTATTAAGCGTATTTGACTGGAATAGGCAAGAGCTCCCGTGTTTCCCGTGCTGACGATGGGCGCTCCGCGCGTCTACGATGCCATGTCGAAAGACCGCGTTTCCTTTCCGATCTTGGGATGCCTGTATCCTCGATTTGGAACACCTGCCAATGCCGTTCTACTACAGGCACGCAGGCACTAGCATTCCATTATGGAGTCGCCCATCACTGAACTTCCCGCCGACGAACGTGAGATTCACGCCCTATATATTTGGACCATTGCCTCGATCGCGGCTCTCGGCGGCCTTCTCTTTGGATATGACTGGGTCGTCATTGGCGGAGCGAAGCCTTTTTATGAAGCCCACTTTCATTTGGAGTCTGACCGCCTAATCGGATGGGCCAACAGTTGCGCTCTCCTGGGTTGCCTTGTGGGGTCCTTTCTAGCCGGGGCGATGAATCGGAGATACGGTCGCAAGCAGATTTTATTTGCCTCAGGATTGCTATTCGCTATTTCCTCCGTATGCACCGGTTGGGCTTCTGGTTTTGACGCATTCATCGCATGGCGAATCATGGGGGGGATCGCCATCGGTCTCGCCTCAAATATCTCCCCGACATACATTGCGGAGATTGCGCCGGCAAGTTGGCGTGGCCGCTTAGTCAGCCTGAACCAACTTGCTATCGTCTGCGGCATCATGGCCGCGCAAATTGTGAATTGGGCGATTGCAGAAAAAGTTCCTGAGCATGCGACGATGGCGTTCATTGCCGGGTCCTGGAACGGCCACTACGGCTGGCGCTGGATGTTTACCGCGGTCAGTCTGCCGGCGATTGTTTTTGTTGTGTCCCTGATATTGATTCCAGAAAGCCCACGATGGCTGGCATCGAAAGCCCGGACTGACAAAGCATTTCAGGTGCTTGCCGGCATTGGTGGCGGCAACTACGCGCGCCGCGCGCTCGGCGAAATCAACGAGTCGCTCACGAATGAATCGGAGCGGCCCGCTTCCTGGAGAGATCTATTTGCACCGCACCTTCGATACGTTCTATTGATTGGTGTCGGCTTGGCCGTACTGCAGCAATGGAGCGGAATCAACATTCTCTTCAACTACGCGGAGGAGGTGTACAACAGCGCCGGCTATGGAGTCAGTGCGGTCCTGATCAATATCATTGTCACGGGCGTCGTGAATCTTGTATTTACGCTGCTGTCGATGATGGTTGTGGATCGATTCGGAAGAAGAGTGCTGCTGCTGATTGGTTGTTGCGGGATTGGAGTTGCCGACCTGTTGGCCGCTTACGTCTACCATGCACATCTCTCTGGTGGCTTTGTGCTGTCGCTCACGCTTTGCGCCATCGCCTTCTATGCCGTCTCGCTTGCACCAGTCACCTGGGTTGTGATTTCGGAGATATTTCCAAATCGCCTCCGCAGCGCCGGCGTCTCTACCGCGGTTGCCAGCCTATGGGGGTCTTCCTTTTTGCTCACGTACAGCTTCCCTTTGTTGCTGAATCTCGTGAGCATGTCCGGTACGTTTCTGCTCTACGCCGTCATCTGTCTTCTCGGGGGCCTACTCGTACACAGGTTCGTTCCGGAGACCCGAGGAAAAAGCCTGGAAGAACTGGAAGTCGCACTCAAAACGAACGTGTGACCCGACCTGCCACGACGACCGTTTTTGCCTGAAACAACGACTGGCGTTACTGGCTGAAACATGTCGCCAGTACACCCAGGCTGCCCGCACTGACGCAATCTGACGCCTCGCCGCCGGAAATCGTAAGCCACACACTGATCGCGGTCAAGAGAACTGCGTCATGTTGATGCCGAGCTCGTAGGTTTCGCCGCGTCGCATTAAGCCTTCCCACGTCACCTCGCCGCCCTGGCGGCCAGCCATTCGACCCAGCATGGCACTTAATGCTGTCTCCACGCCAGCAGCCGACTGGTTATGGAAATTCCCGGAAGTGATGCTGTCGATGAATCCGCGATCCTTTTCTCGCTGCGCATCTGCCAAGTTGTCGGTGAAGACTCCATTGGCTGCGAACTTGGTTGGAGCAGCCGGCTGCGCGGATTGATCCCCAGCCCACTCCCACGCGTTTGCACCCACGATCCGCATCGGTCCGGAGTACGGAATTTCCGCATGACCATCCGCGCCAAACATGCGAGCCGACACGTCGAACCAATCATTCGGTCCAAACTGCGTGCAGGAAAAACTGACGTGAATATTTCTCGGATAGGTGAACGCGACTTCGTAGTTATCCCATGTGTCACCGGGATGGGAGATGATATTTCTTCCGCCGATGCCAGTCGCCCTGATGGGGTGCGATTGCAACGTCCAGTTGCAAATGTCGATCAGATGGATGGCCTGCTCGACGATGATGTCCCCCGACAACACGCGGTCCCAATACCAGCGTCGAATTCTAAGTTCATCCGGCGACATGTTGGGCATGGGAGGATAGGTGGTCTCAGGAGCGTTATAGTGTGCGGCGATGGCACCAATCTTGCCCAACGCTCCCTGCTGAATGCGGCGAATCATCTCCACAAAAGGAGGTGCGCTGCGGATTTGAAAGCCGACCTCCAGGCTGATGTGCCCCTCGGCACGTTTGCCGATCTCGAGCGCCTGTTTCGCTTGCGCTACGTCCACGCCGATCGGTTTTTCGCAGTAAACATGTTTGCCACCGCGAACTGCGGCGTCGAGATGCTGCACATGAAAAAATGGAGTTGTTGAAATCTGTACGGCATCAACCTCCGGCGAGGACGCAACTTCCTCATAGGCCTTGTAGCCATGGAACATCATCTTCTCGTCAATCTTGGGATATCCCTTTTGCACCCCAATCTGATCGAGCCGCATCTTTGCAGGCCCAAGTTTATCGGGAAACAAATCGGCCACGGCGATAACCCGCGCGCTGGTGTTGTTCAGAAAGGATTCTGCCACAGAGGTTCCCCGTGAGCCACAACCCAACAACGCCAATCGAACCGCAGAATTCGCCTCATAGCCGAACACCGTTTTTGGCTTCAGCAGCAGGATTCCGGAAGCAGCCGCAGCAGCTCCGACAAATTTTCTTCTATCCATGAAAGACTCCTGAACTACGCGGGATTGGAACGCACCTTGGAAAGCACTCGGTCGAGATACAACTTCTCATGCTTCACATCCTCCATCTGCTGTGGGCCAGAGGTTTCCCGCTCAATCGTGATCGCGCCCTGATACCCGAGCTTCTGGAGCTTTGAAAATACCTGCAGAAAATCCACTCGACCCATACCGATCAAGACTTCTTTGCCGAGTTTCATCGGATCGGTCGGCCACATCCCATCCTTGGCGTGGACACTTCGAATATGCGGACCAATCATATCGACCGCATCCACGGGATTCGCTTTTCCATACAGAATCAGGTTGGCCGTATCGAGGCCCACACCGAGGTTCGGCTGGTTCACATCCAGAATCGTGCGAGACATGGTGGTCGGCGTCTCCTGCCCAGTCTCCATCAGAAAATCCTGTCCGTTCCCGGCGCAGTGGATAGCAACTTCACGGATTGCCTGCACCGTCGGCTGGTAGAGCGCATCTCTCGGATTCTCCGGCAGAAAACCGCAATGAGTCTGTACGCGGGGTATACCCAAGCGCTTAGCGAAGTCGGAAGTCTGCTTCAGCGCTTCAACTCGAACGGCTCGCGTCGCAGGCGGGACCAGTCCAATCGTTTCTGGTCCATCCCAGAAATCCCACACCAGGCGTCCCGGCCCAACGACTTCGGCGCTCGTCGCCGTCACTCCATGCTTCTTCAGTGCTGCACCTAGTTGCTCCGCGGCCGACGGGCTGAACCTGCCGATGTAGTCGTCAAGGCTCAGGAAGCAATTTGACATTCCCAACTCTTTGACGCGCGCGATGGCAAATTCAGGGTGTTCATATGCCGGCCCAATCATCACTCCGATCGCCATTGGTGCAACCCCAGATTGCTTTGTGGTCGTGTAAGATGTCGCTGCGGTCGGCGCTGAAAATGTCGTCCACATCTCTGCCTCTTTTCCAGCGAAAACGCTGCCAAACGCTCCCGACTGCATCACTGCAGCTCCAATTGCGGTGCCAAGAAAATCTCTACGACGCATGCGCGGCTCCTCTCACGATTTCTTTTTCACGCCGATTCACAACTTCACAAAAGTTCGCGTGCGATACATCCAGTACAGGATCAACCAAATAATGGTTAACGCGGCGGCTGACGACAGGACTTCGTCCCACCGGCCTACGCGTGGCAACAACCCTCCAACGAAAATGTTGCCGATCTTGCGAAAATCGAACATGTCCGTTGCCATATACACAGCCAATGCGTTCATTCCGATTACTGTAAATGGGAATACCCATTTCCGGTAGCCAAGCACATCGATCACTAAATAGAAGGTTGCCATCAACAGGCAACTGATCCCACCAGCGGCTAACACGAAGGAACTAGTCCACAATAGCTTGATAATGGGAAGCCACAGGCTCCAGATGAGGCCCAGGATAAGCAAGCCAGCGCCGTAGCCATACAGCATTATGGATCTCATTTTTTTGCTTCGCACGGAAAGAAGTACTTCGCCGGCCAGTACACCCAGCAACACCGACGACGCAAAGCCCAGGTAACTCAGTATCCAGGTGTTCTGCTGTCCCGAAGGCAGATAGTAAAACCTGCCAAGCACCAGGTGATCGATATAGGTTGCCGCATTTCCATAGGGAGACAATACGCCTCTACCTACGCCCGGGACCGGGATGGTCAGCAATAGAATCCAATAACTCACCAGGAAAAGTGCCGTGGTGATTGCCTGTCCCTTTGCGTTGAAGCTTAACGTAACAATGGTCGCGAT
Source organism: Acidobacteriota bacterium (assembly GCA_021780095.1). The sequence continues at coordinate 20,247 of JAJXZK010000049.1, forward strand.
AAGATATCCAGCGGCGATGCCATGCAGCACGCTGTAGAAGGGGTGAAACGTTGCCAGGTTGAATTGGAGAAGGTTGCCTTGGGCGATCATGCCCAGGATGAACAAAAGCACCGCGCGTTTAATGGCGTGCGCGTAGATTGCGCCATGACTTTCATGCATACGCTTCCGCTTGGCAAGGGAGAAGGTCAGCGAAACTCCCACCATGAACATGAAAAGCGTCCAAATCACATCGAACGCATGCAGTCCCTGCCATGGCACATGCTCAAACTGCGCCGACAAGCCCATCCAGAATCTGTCCGGCCATGCCTTGGCTAAGCCATGGATGATGAACTGACCGCCGATAATCCAGAGCATGTCGAAACCGCGCAATCCGTCCAGCGAAAGCAGCCGCTCTGACGGCACTGCGCCGGTCGTCGCCGCAGTCGGGTCAGTCAGCGAATCTGCCTGCGTTTGAAGTATCTCTGTAGCCATCCTTTTCGTCCCCTGCTGTCGCTTGAAGATATCATCCTCGAGGGTATCGACTGGCGTTGGCAATCCAGCCCCAGTGTACCGGCGCTATCGCAACACACTCCTCCGTCTTAATTTCAGGGGCGCACTAGGATGATTCCTCGAAAATGGAGAATCGATTTTCCGGTTGCCCGCAAACGTCTGTCTCGATCGCAAAGAGGCTACCCGCGAGATCTTCACCCTGTGACTCTCCAGACGCGCTGGTGACGTACAGAGTGCTGAGATTCGGCCCGCCAAACGTGCATGTGGTGACATTCGAAACGGGAAATTCAATGACCCTGTCGATAGTGCCGTCCGGCGCGACACGCACAATGCAGCGGCCATAAAACCTGCAGTTCCACAGATACCCCTCGGCATCGACTGTCGAGCCATCCGGAAGACCTCGCGGAAAGTCCTCCAGAAATGGCCGTTCGCCGCTGATGCTTCCATCGATTGCGTTGTAGTCGTAGCAGCGCACCGAATTGGCCAGGCTATCGCCAAAGTAAAAATGGGTTCGATCGGGACTCCACGCAACCGTGTTCGATATTCCAAGGTTGGATTTCCACTCGCTGATAGCGCCATTCGGATCAAGACGGTAGAGAACTCCGTCGGTTCCGCCAGTGCTGCGCGTGGTCTTGTCGGGATTGACATTGTTCCTCATGGAGCCGAGCCATAGTGAACCCCGCGGGTCAGGACGGGCGTCGTTCAGCCGGACGTAGGGCCAGCCACGCAGATGAAAAGCGGTTGGATATTCGCGTCCCGTGCGTGGCTCCCAGAGAATGACGCGCGAGCCAAGCACAACCGCGAGCGTGTCGTCTCGCGTAGTCATGTTTACGGCTGTCACCGGCTCCGAAAATTCCCACGTCTCGACATCGTGATTGCAGGGATCGTACCGATGAATCAGGAATCGATTGATGTCGGTCCAATAAAGTGCAGACTCTGGCGCGTGCCACACGGCGCCTTCTCCGCAGACATCTCCAACATTGGCCAGGCATGTGGGCCCGCTACGTATTTTCACAGGGCGCAACTTCCGTTGACGATTTCATCAGGTCGCACAGATCATGTCCACAAAAGTCGCCGCTTTCAAGGCGACGAGTTGCTCAGGCCTCCGACGCTCAAGAAAAATACCGGAGGCTGAAACCAGCCTCCGGTATCGATGAGGGCTTGACGAGTCAGTGCGCTAGAAGTAAAACTTGCCACCTAGCTGAATTTCGCGCGGGTCATGTGTGGAGTAGACTTGCCCGTACGAGCCATAGTCTGTATTAGAGCCAACCCCAGCGAAACTGGTGTGATTGAATGCGTTGAAGAACTCCCCGCGGAACTGGAACCTCATTCCCCTGACCATGTTGACATTCTTGATCGCGGAAAGATCCCACAGGTTCAGCCCAGGGCCAAGTACTACTCCATTACGCGCGCTGCCGAAATGACCGATGGCATCCTTGAATGAACCTGTGCTGAACCACTGGTTCTGCTTCTTCAGCAAATGCACAGGCGCAACCTGATCTGGACGAGGAGCAATGTCGCTGGGATCGATTTGGATGCCGCCGGGATACGTTCCGGCAATACATCCGGTAGTAGCACCGGCTGGAGTCTGACAGTCGAAGTTGTCGAGGGCTTGGTTGACTGCAAAGGATTGTCCCGAATCGAACTGCGTAATTCCAGATAACTCCCAACCACCCAGGACATGCCCTACGAGTCCATGCTGCTGTTGGTAGAACGGCAACATGTACACATAATTTGCCACGAAGGTCTGCGGTTGATTCAGCGGTGCCGGACCGTAATCCATGTTGGGATCGTACGTGTTGTAGGTTTCCGAACCACGGTCTGCTCCTTGGTTCGTCAAGGTTTTACTCCATGTGTACGCAATCCCGATCGTCAAACCATGCTGCGTACGATGGTTCAAAGACAGCTGCAGCGAATTGTAGTTGCTGGTGTACTCGGGAATTCTCGATGCAAACGCAGCATATCCCAGATACGGGACCACCGCTGTCACCCATGCCGACGGTAGCGCTTGCCTCTCCGCGAGTGTGGGCTGGTTGAGATTCCGTTCACCCAAAAGATGCCTTCCTAGATTCCCAACATACGCAAGCTGCATGACCGTATTCGGCATCAATTCGTCCTGCATCGATAGGTTGTAATCGATGTAAGACGGATTCTTCATTGTCGGGGTTCCGGTCGTGGTGAGTCGGTTAGGACCCAGGGATACCGCGTTCGCACCGGTAGGACTATCGAAATTTGTATTATTAATCGTTGACGTCTGGGTCAGCGGCGGATCCTGGAATGCGTTTTGCTCCCAAATGCCGTTCAGCATGCGGTCATAGAAGATTCCAAAGCCACCATGGAAAACGACCTTCTGATTGAACGATGGGAGATAGGCGAAACCGAACCTGGGCGCGAAGTTCCTTTTCGGATCGGGATTGACGTGACTGCCGAACGGAGAGCAAGTCACACCAGAGGCGATTGCTTGCGCCTGGGTGCAGGCTGTCCCGGTCGGAAAGATAATACCGTTCACATAAGTTGCAGGAATCGGCAGCCCTGGACCCGCAACGAAATTGCCGCTGACGGGATCGATCGCAGGAGCCTTGGTGGGATCAAACAACGTAGGATCGAAGTTATTCAGAGTGTTTAAGACATCGGCAGGAGATGGAAAATAGCTATAGCGCAAACCAAGGTTGAGTGTCAGATTCTGCGACACGCGCCAGTCGTCCTGCACATACGCCTCAAAGTTGACGTAATGCAGATCTGGAATCGTATCGCGGCTGGATTGGGAGTAGTTGTAGACATTCCCTAAAAGAAAATCCTGGAAGGTGAGGAACGAGAAATTTGCGGCGCCATTGGAAGCGTTCTCGGTTTTCAACATCTGCGCCACCGATGCACCGACACGAATCGTATGCTGGCCGAGGGTAACAGAGAAGTTATCGAACAAATTCCTGTCCAGATTTCGTTCGAAGTATGGAGTAACACCTGAATTCAATCCTGTTGTGCCATCGAAAATAGCGATGTTTGGGATACGACCGTACGGATCGGTATATGTCGTGTTATTGGTGAGCGATTTTGACACCGTAGACGAATTGATAATGGCGCCAGGCGTAAAGGTCGAAGAGATCGTTCCCTGGCTATAGGCAAACTCCAATTCGTTGACCATGCGCGGAGAAATCGTCCAAGTCAGGTTGCCAACCACGTTATCTCCTGGAGCGTTTACCGCCGCGCCGGCCACACCAGGATACTGAGCCCCGGCAAAAAGACCCATTGGAAAATTCTCCGGCGTCTCGTCCCGCATGGCGCGCCCGAAGAAGTGCAGTTTCTGGGTGATGTTGTAATCGAAGCGGACGAGGTCTTCGCGGGTGTTGTTGAGCTGCGAGAAACTGAATGTATATAGGCCGTTGGGAGTGTTCGCAGGGAATTTGTCGTACAGGTTGGCCATGTACACACCGGCGTTCTGGCTGCAACCGCTGATCGTACTTTGGTTCGTGATCGGGTCATAGGTGATGCAACCGGGGTGTCCCGGCGGCGTCTGGCTTGTGAGGTCACCCGAAAATATGCCCTTCAGCTCATTTGCCGTCGGAGGCTGGACGCTGGCCGTTACTGGCGCGCTGACCTTGCGCCATTCCTCAGACCAGAAGAAGAACATCTTGTTTTTCTTAGTGTTGAACTTCTTTGGAATATACAGAGGGCCCCCAACCGTGAACCCATAATCGTTATATCGCTCAATGGCTCGAGGCGTGATGGGGGTTGTCTGCTTGTTGAAATAACTGTTCGCATTGAAAATATTGTTGCGGTTAAATTCATACGCATCGCCGTGGAAGGAGCTGGTCCCAGACTTGGTAGCGACCAGAACTTGTCCGCCACCGCTGCGACCAAATCCGGCGTCGTAGGTGCTTCTCTCCAACGTGAATTCCTGAATCGCATCGACGCTTGGCACGTTCAACAAGGTAGCGTTCGAACCGCTATCGTTGATATCCGCTCCATCCACCGTCCAGTTATTCGCCGTGTCACGAGCGCCGTTGACAGCAACGGATGAGGTGTTGCTCAACCCGAAACCGACGGTGTCCGGCAAGCCGCTCACTACGCCGGGCTGTAAGGTCACTAATTGCTCAAAATTTCGATTGTTCAGTTGTAGTTCGCGAACCTGGGTACCGGAGATGGTTCCCGCCAGGGCGCTGGTCGTGGTATCCAGGCTGACCGCGACTTGACTGACGGTCACGGTCTGGCTAGTGGATCCCGGCTTCAGCCGTGCGTTCACGGTTCGCGTTTGCGCAACAAAGAGAGTGACATCTTGCGCCGTGTAGGTTTGAAAACCCGGGGCAGTTACACTGATGGTGTACGTGGCGGCGGGCAGATTTGTGACGGTATAACTGCCCGAAGCATTCGTTTGGATCGTGCGGGGCGCGGTGTTCACGCCATTTTGGCTGATCGTCACAGTTGCGTTTGGAATCACCGCTCCTGAAGCATCCATCGCTGTGCCATTGATCGTGCCTTGTAGTTCCTGCGCTTTCATCATCGATGGGATACACAGAATTAGGAGGATAAGGGCGGGAGCAAAAAGCCTGAATCTTTGCATTGGTATGGACCTCTCAGAAAGTTGAACAAGATCAGGTTGAGTGCTGTTCGAGCGCAGCACGGTAGGCACAAACTTTTGCCAAGGGCGGCAATCGCTTGCAATTTATCTTCATAAGATATTTACATACGGTATTGTTAGTCAACGAAAATACTTGTCCGTGCGCGCCTAGCAACATTCCGGATTGCGCGACGGAGTTTTTTGAAGTCCCATCATTAGGTCGGATTGGCAACATGAACACACAATGGTCTGAATCAATTCAGAGTAAAGGCGAGGTCGCGGCTCTCATTTGTTTATCTTTGCTTCTTTTTAGCTCTGTTTTTGCTTGGAGTCAGAGCGATGCACACGAAATCGCAACTCGGAAGCAGGAACTCTCTCAGGATTGGTCGCGCGGAAATAGTGCGTTGAAGCAAGGCGATAACCCAGCAGCGGAAAACGCATTCCGTCACGCTCTTTCCATCGCTCCAAACTCGATTGAGATCATGAATAATCTGGCGATCTCGCTGGCCCGACAAGGCCGCGACAGCGAAGCGATCGCTCTATATGAGCGCGCATTACGACTGAAACCCGGAGACTCCATCACCGAGCGCAACCTCGGCGTGGCATATTTCCGAGCCCATCGCTACAAAGAGGCCCTGCCATTACTGGAATCTTTTTCGAAATCGACACCCACATTTCAGGCGCTGGATATTACCGGTCTCGATCTGTTTGCCCTGGATCGTTATCCTCAATCCATCGACTACCTCGAGCGTGCAAACCGGTTGCAGCCAGACGATCTGCCAACTCTGGATATTTTGGGTAAAGCCTACTGGAGGGCCAAGAACTACTCGGGTGTGACGACCGTATTCGATCGAATTATGGCCATCGACCCCAACTCGCCCGAAGCACACTTCATGCTAGGGCTTGCGGATGATGTCATGTCCAAGGAGGACGATGCGCTCAAAGAATTCCAGACGGTTCTCGCCGAAAATTCAAAATATCCCGGCGTCCACTCCAGCCTGGGCTTGATTTACTGGAGGCTGCACCAGGTTCCCGAGGCGACAAAGGAGTTCCAGCAGGAGTTGAGCCTGTATCCCAACGATCCCGTTTCGAATTACATGATGGGCGACATTTTACGTCAGCAAAACAAGCCCGAGCAGGCGATCCCTTACCTTCAGGCGGCGATTGCAGTCAATCCGAACTACCGGGACGCATTGATGGACTTGGGACAATGCTACATCATGCTGAACCAGCCGCTACAAGCGGTGAAACCACTCAAAAAAGCGACCGAGGTCGATCCAAATTTCGCGCAGGCGCATTTCGTACTGGGTACGGCTTTGAGCATGGCCGGCCAACATACTGAGGCCGCCCGCGAGCGCAACATCTGCAAGAGACTTCAGGCCGAGCAGAATGCACAAACCATCGAGCGCACAGAACATGCGCATTAGGATTGCTTACGAAGCCTTCGACTACAGCGTTCTGCAAATCTCGTTCTTGACGTAGTAGACTTGCCAAATCCACGGAGTGCGATGTTGAACAAGCGAGAAACCATTCTGCTCGCCCGCTGCTCGGTTTTTCTTTTACTGGCTTCCCTAACAACTCAGTTGATCTGGGCGCGCGACCAGGCATCGAGTGCTCCGCAAGCGGAACAACAGATGGGCGGTGCTGGTGTCTCGACCGGAGAAGCCTATGCTCCAGTGCTGGATGCGCAGAAGCGCCCGATTACCGCCGGCGGCTACGTCGACTCAGGGCCGATCGTCTTCCAAAATGTCGCGGCAAAGGCTGGCTTGACGAACTGGCGGGAACAGACTGGAACGCTGAGCAAGAAATATATTCTGGACGCTTTTGGATGTGGCGTAGCGCTGCTGGATTACGACCACGACGGTTGGCTGGATATTTATCTGGTCAACGGCTCGACCTACGATGCCATGAGTGGTAAAAGTACGCCGCCGCAGGCAGCGTTATTTCATAACAATCACGATGGAACGTTCACCAATGTCGCCGAACAATCGGGAGTAACCAATGGCCGCTGGGGAGAAGGTGTGGCCGTGGGCGACTTCGACAACGACGGCTGGCCCGACATCTACGTCACCAATTTCGGCAAAAATCGCCTCTATCGCAATAACCACGATGGCACGTTTACAGATGTTGCGGAGAAAGCCGGAGTGGCGCTGGGAAACTGGTCGACGGGTGCCACCTTTGGCGACTTCGATGGGGATGGACGTCTCGACTTGTTCGTCTCCGGTTACGTTCACTATGACATCAATCACCCTACGAGCCTCGCTTCTTGCTTGTTTCGCGGAGTTCGAGTCATGTGCGGACCGCGCGGACTGCCTGGCGAACCGGACCACTTGTTCCATAACAATAGCGATGGCACATTTACAGACGTCAGTGTCAAAGCGGGCGTCAGCGATCCCAACCATTACTATGGCCTCACTTCCGTATTCGCGGACGTGAATAACGATGGCCAGATTGACCTGGTGGTGGCAAATGATTCAACTCCCAGCTACCTGTACATCAACAAAGGCAATGGCACATTTGAAGATGACAGCTATAGCTCCGGTTACGCGTTGAATGAAAGCGGCCGGGAAACAGCTTCGATGGGAATCGCTGTCGGAGACTATCGCAACAATGGGCTGCTCGACCTCTACAACACGACATTTTCCGATGACTACAATCCGCTGTACCGGAACGATGGCGATGCCAGCTTCACCGATGTCAGCTACCAAATGGGCATTGCCGATCCCACCATACCGTTTGTGGGCTGGGGAGATGGTTTTGTGGATTACGACAACGACGGCTGGAAAGATATTTTTGTCGCCAACGGCCATTTGTATCCGGAGGTGGACCAACATAACTGGGGCACCAGTTATGCGGAGCGCCCGTTGCTGTTTCACAACATCGCAGGAAAGAAATTTGACCTTATCCCTGCTGTAAATGGGACCGGCCTGGCCGCGACCTACACCGCACGTGGTGCGGCTTTCGGCGATTTGTTCAACGACGGAAAAATCGATGTTGTCCTTAATCAGCTGGACGGTGTGCCGGTTTTGTTGCGCAACGTGGCAAAAACTGGCAACCACTGGGTTGGCTTCCAGTTGATCGGTGGCAAAAAAAGCCCGGTCGACGCCACCGGAGCCACAGTCTACTTAACAGCTGGCGGCATTCGTCAACGTGGGGATGTGCTCAGCGGAGGAAGTTACGCTTCTAACAATGACCCGCGCGTCCACTTTGGTCTTGGCAAATCCATCCATATCGACCATCTTGAGATTCACTGGCCCGACCAGACCAAAGAAAGCGTCGTCATCCCTTCTGTCGATCGTTACTTTACGATTCTGGAAGGTCGAGGGATCGTGAAGGGTGTCTACGATCCTGACCAGTTGCGCCGCTAGACCCACCCCCCCCAGTGAGGGAAACGCAACACTTTGAAGAGAGACCTCGTATCGGTTTTGCTAAGACATTTCATTGACCCCATTCGGTCGGCATCGAAGAAATTAACAAAATGCACCGCTTGATGCGATTCCGAATCGCATCATCACTTCGTCACTGACAGGCTTGTATTTTCGAAGTTGCGGGTGACGTGGTGGATGGGCAGAGTGGCCGCCGCCGGTACCATGTCCAGGTTGCGGACGCAACGGAATCCGTTGGTGTCGCCCATGCCACCCGCGCCCAGTTGTTCGAGAGTGCGATATCGCCCGAGCAGAGTTCCCGGGCCAATAGGTTGTTCGCGAAGTGACTCCGCTGGAACCAGGGTTGCCACATCCCAGGGAGCCGTTCACCGCCCCGTCGCGCCGGCCACTTTCTACGAGCAGCTCCTCCACCTGTCGGCGTAGTTCCGGTTGGCCTTTGCATTTTGCCTCAAGCAGGATGCCCGCTGCTCGCGAGGCAGGCCACGCGCCTGCAGAAACAATTGTTGTGCGATAGTGTCCGGGTTATCCATCCTGAAAGCTCCACGTCTTCACATCGAGTCAAACTTGGGGTTTCACACTA
>JAJXZK010000438.1 GCA_021780095.1 Acidobacteriota bacterium
TTTTGAGGCTGCCAGAGTCTGACCTTAAACGGAAGCATGGTTGCGACATCGGCCGCGGCCTCAAATGCCAGAAGACGACCCATATCGTCAGGTTCGTCGAGAAAAGATGCGGCAACTCCCTCCAGGGTCCGTCGCATAGCGAACTCCAGCGTCGCCTCGTCAAATACCACTCCTGCCCGACCCATCTCTTCGAGCACCGACCGCATATGGTCCACATCCGGCGATTCCGTTTCCAGAATCCGTCTGAGTTCTGAATTCAGTGTAAACTCCGCTGCAATTTGAAACCGGTTCGGTTGCGGCATACCCAGCGTTGCGATAAAGCGCATCAAGGGCGCGCCACGCTCGTAAATCCTGCGGTACGCCGCCTCCGCTTCTGCCAGCGCTGATTGCAGGATCAGCCCCAGAATACGTTGCTGCTGATCGCGAAACAACATGTTCAGTGTATAGGTCGAGGAGCCGAAATGTTTGTCAACAATTCGCAACCTCTCAGCCAGGTCGCCGCGATCAAAAACCTCGCTGATTTCCCGCACCATAGCCTGATAACTTTCATCGCCTCTGAATTGTCGGACACCCCCGCTCAGATTGTGGTCACCAAGGTGGAGCACGCCAAAACTGATTTCCGAGGAATCCCAGGTGATCGCGGAAGTGATTTGCACCCTTCCTAAAGCCAGGCTGGTTTTCCCTTCGTGCAACACTTTATAGTCCCGGCGATCAATCCTGTAACAGTAGACCTTTGTCTCATGGTTGTAAGGTTCAAACAACGAACTCACCGCATAATGCGCGCCGACTTTCGGCAAATCGATCGCTGGGTGGACAAACTTTCCAAAAATCACGGCACCATTCTTATGCTGGGGAAGATTGCTTTTGGCCTTCTCGAGCAGTTCAATAAAGTGCGCCTCATAGGGTCGCTTAAAGACTTCTTCCGCCAGTTGGATTGCCCGGCCCGCATATTGAATCACCTGCACCGTCTCGATTCCGGAAAGCTCGTCAAAAAACCATCCGCAGCTTGTGTACATGAGCATCACGTGCCTCTGCAGTTCCATCAGCTTGAGCGCCAGAATGCTCTCCTCTTGGTTGAGAGGGCGCGTGGAGTGGCTATCAAGAAACTGCTGAACGTTTTCCCGTGAGCGGTCGAGCACAACGTCGATGAAGCCGTTCCGCGCAGCCCACGGGTCTTTGAACAGTTCCTTTCCTTTCTTGGCAAATGACACGCTGATAGTGTCACGCAGCCAGTTGAGCGCGTCCCGTAACGGGGCCCGCCACGACTGGTTCCAGTCGCTGTGCCCACCGCTGTTGCAGCCGCAATCGCTGCGCCAGCGCTCTACACCATGCGGGCAACTCCAGGAACTATCCTCAATGACGCGTGCTTCGTGCGAAGGTGGATGCTTTTCCAGAAATTCTCCGTAGTTGGTCAATTTGACCGTGTTGTTTTCCTCGATATACTTGAGGGCGTAGGCAAGCGCCATGTCCCCATAAGGATGATGATGTCCGTAGGTTTCGCCATCGGTCGCAATATGCACCAACTGCGGTCCCACACGGTCGTTCGAAAACACTCCCATCAGCCGCTCGGCAAATCTCTCCCCACTGGCCAGCAATCCTTCAAACGCCACCCCGCGTGAGATGGGTCCGTCGTAGAAGAAGACATTGATCGAGCGTCCAAACCGAAGGCGCACGCGGTACGCGACAGAGGGATCGAGACGGCCTCCGCTCGTGTCGCGCCAATTCCGGGCGCCCACCGCTCGCGAGCGCCGAGCCTGGTAGGGTGAAAGGACCGTATATTTGATCCCGCGCTGCGCCAGGATATCCAGCGATTCCATGTCAACTGCTGTTTCAGGCAACCACATCCCTTCAGGCTTGCGTCCGAAGCGATGCTCGAAGTCGCGAATTCCCCATATAGTCTGCGTCTCCTTGTCCCTCGCGTTGGCAAGCGGCATGATGAGATGGTTATACACCTGCGCGATGGCCGATCCGTGTCCCGAGCACTGTTTCTGACTCTCCCGGTCAGCGGCAAGAATAGCACGGTAGACGTCCGGAGCGTTCGCCTCAAACCACATCAGCAGCGTCGGGCCGATGTTGAAACTTATCTTTGAATAATTGTTGACGATCTTCTGAATGCGTCCCTCACCATCGAGAATTCGTGAGGCCGCATTGGGCCCGTAGCACTCCGCAGAAATGCGCTCATTCCAATCGTGATAAGGGTAGGCGGAGTCCTGAACTTCGATTGCCTCCAGCCATGGATTCTCGCGCGGAGGCTGGTAAAAATGTCCGTGGATACAAATATACCGGTCTGACATAAATCTCGTTTCGGTCTGTTAATTCGACTGATAAAGGACTAATGAATTTGCAGCTATTTTGAAAGAGGCATTCCCGTCTGCTTGCAGCAGGTCGGGACACAAGCTCCCCCTGCCGTTCCACTGCTGATCTGCGGAGTCCAGTATTTTTCTGAAACGCGCCTTGGGAAAAGGAAACAACGACGACGACGGATCGTTGGCAAAGTTATAAATAATAACGGCCTGATTGGTACCACTCCATCTTCGCAGCCAAAGAACCTTCTCCCGTTCGAACGCGACGGCCTCAAGCTTTGAGCCGCAATTCAGCGACAGCGCAGGAAGGTCCTTCCGTAAGCGAATTAACTCCTGAACAAACTTGTAGAGAGCCCCGTGGTCGCCGCCGGGTTTCAAACCATGCTTCAGTTTGCATTGCTGAAATGTTTCCGCACTCTGCGGATCAGGAATCTTGCCCGCCCAATCGAAGGCGGCAAATTCCTCCTGGCGGCCATTCCGTACCGCCTCAATCAACGCGGGATCAGAGTGGCTGACAAAGTACCCGAATGGTGCGGCTTCCCCGTACTCCTCACCCATAAAAAGCAGCGGAACGAAGGGCGAGAGCAGCACCGCACCCGCCGCAACTTTCAACGCGTCCAAGCAAGCAAGCTGGCTAAGCCGCTCGCCCAGCAGCCTGTTCCCAACCTGGTCGTGGTTCTGAGCAAACACCACAAACCGCTCCGTTGGCAGCCCTCGAGATGAGTTTCCATGCCGGCGCTTTCGATATGCCGAATACTGTCCGGAGTAGACAAACCCTTCGCGATAAGCCTTGGCCAGTTGTTCAACTTCCCCGAAGTCCTGATAGTAGCCGTTCCGTTCGGGCGTCAGAACTGTGTGTAAAGCATGATGAAAGTCATCGCTCCACTGGGCGTCCAGGCCGTATCCGCCCGACTCGCGGCTGCGAATAATTCGGGAATCGTTCCGGTCGCTTTCCGCCATCACGTAGACCTTTCGCTTGAGCTGCTGCGCCTGCCCGTGAACGGCCTCGCCAAGCTCCTCAAGAATCGGACGCGCGGACGGGTCGATAATCGCATGGATAGCGTCGAGCCTGAGGGCATCAATGTGGAAATCCCTGGTCCAGTAGAGCGCGTTCTCAATAAAAAACCTTCGAACTTCATCGCTCTCTGGACCGTCATAATTGATCGCACTGCCCCATGGCGTATGATACCGGCTGGTGAAATACAGGCCGAACTGGGCCAAGTAGTTTCCTTCCGGGCCGAGATGGTTGTAAACCACATCCAACACGACCGACAGGCCACGAGCATGGCAGGCGTCAACCAGCGCTTTCAGCCCTGCTGGGCCTCCATAAGAATTCTGGACCGCAAATGGAAACGCCCCATCGTAACCCCAGTTGCGGTCTCCGGGAAATTGAGCAACGGGCATCATTTCGATGGCGGTAATGCCAAGATCGCAGAGGTCATCGAGATGGGGGATCACCGCCCCAAACGTTCCGGCTCCGCTGTAAGCGCCCACGTGGATTTCGTAAATGATGTAGTCTGCAAGATCCAGCCCATTCCAGCCGGCATCTTTCCAGTCAAAATAAAGATCAACAACTTCCGAGGGTCCGTGCACTCCTTCGGGTTGAAAGCGAGAAGCAGGGTCCGGCCATTCCGCCTGTCCATTAAGGCGGTAGTAGTAGCGTGTGCCGGGCGCGACTCCATCCGCAAGAACTTCGTGGTAGCCGCGTTCTCGGCGTTCCATGGGGATCGTTCGCTCGTCGCTGCCGACGACGTGGACCTCTGCCCATTCGGCATTTGGCGCCCACACAAGGAAATGGCAACGCCCTTCACCCAAATAGGTTGCGCCCAAATGGAAACTCATCCAATTTATCCCTTGCTCTTGAAGAACAGTATCGAAAGCGCCGGCAGCGTCACCGACAACGAGCACGGCCGTCCGTGATGTGGAATCTGGCTTGCCTCTACACCGCCCAGATTTCCCCAGTTCCCACCCCAGTATTGGGCCGCATCGCTATTTGCAATCTCATGCCAGAACCCGCCCCGGGGTACTCCGATCCGGTATTTTGTCCGTGGAACCGGGGTGAAATTACACGCGATAAGCACCACATCGTCGGTGGTATGGCCCTTGCGCAGGAAGGTCAGCACAGATTGATCGCTGTCACCGCAATCGACCCACTCAAATCCGGCGGGATCGGAATCGACCTGGTGAAGAGATGGTTCCCGCCGGTACACCTGGTTCAGGTCCTCGACCCATTTTTGCAGACCGGAATGACTGGGATATTGAAGGACATGCCATTCCAGACTTTCATCGTGGCTCCATTCCTTCACTTGTCCGAATTCCCCGCCCATGAACAGGAGTTTCTTTCCCGGCTGTGCGTACATACATCCCAACAAAAGCCGCAGGTTGGCAAAGCGCTGCCACTCATCGCCCGGCATCTTCCCGATCAGAGAGCCTTTGCCATGGACTACCTCATCGTGAGAGAGCGGCAGCACAAAATTCTCAGTGAATGCATAGAGCATGCGAAAAGTCAGTGAATTGTGGTGGTACTTTCTGTAAATGGGCTCCTGTTGCATGTACTGCAACATGTCGTGCATCCATCCCATGTCCCACTTCATTCCAAACCCAAGACCGCCAACATACGTGGGACGCGAAACCATGGGCCACGCCGTTGACTCCTCCGCGACGGTCTGCACATCGGGGTGGGCGTGGTATACATCCGTGTTGAACCGTTGCAGAAAGTTGATCGCGTCCAGGTTTTCGCGGCCACCGTATTCGTTGGGAATCCACTCGCCTTCCTTGCGCGAATAGTCGAGATAGAGCATGGATGCGACGGCGTCCACTCGCAGTCCGTCGGCGTGATACACATCCAGCCACATCAGCGCGCTGCTCATCAGAAAACTGCGTACCTCGTTGCGCCCGTAGTTGAAGATGTAGCTGCCCCAGTCCGGGTGGAAACCCTGCCGCGGATCAGCGTGCTCAAACAGGTGCGTACCGTCAAAGTAGGCCAGCCCATGCTCGTCCGTCGGAAAGTGCGACGGCACCCAGTCCAGGTAAACACTTATCCCGTGCTGATGCAGGTAATCGATCAGATACATAAAATCCTGCGGCGTCCCGTGCCGGCTGGTGGGAGCAAAATATCCCGTTGTCTGGTATCCCCACGATCCGCTGAACGGGTGCTCCATAATCGGGAGAAACTCAACGTGAGTGAAGCCCATGCGCAGAACGTAATCGGTCAGTTTCTGGGCAATTTCGCGGTAGCTCAGCATCCGGTTGTCTTCTTCCGGCACACGGGCCCAAGAACCGAGGTGAACTTCGTAAATCGATTGCGGACTCGACAGAGAATTGCGCCGACGGCGATTTTCCATCCACTCCCTGTCACCCCACTCGTACTCTAAGTCCCACACGCGCGAAGCGGTATCAGGCGGAACCTGGCGGTAAATTGCAAACGGGTCCGTCTTGTCGACTTGATATCCGTGATACCGGGAAGCAATGTGAAACTTGTACAGGTCTCCCCGGCCGAGCCCGGGAATAAAACCCTCCCAAATGCCTGACAGCCCTCGCGGACGGAGCGGATGGCTATCCTTGTTCCATGCGTTAAAGTCACCAACCACCGTCACCTGTTCGGCATTCGGCGCCCACACCGCGAAACAGACGCCATCCTGCCCGTCAATATTTCGCAAGTGTGCACCCAGCTTCTGGTAAAGCCGGTAGTGCGATCCCTCGTTGAACAGATAAATGTCATCATCCATCAGCATTGAAACATCGTGGCGCACTGTCATAACTTCGCTCATGGGTCCTCCTAAACGTGCTAGCTCAACCTCGGGCACTTCCATCAAATCTTCTTTTTACCCCGCCGCGCATGGTCAAGCATTTCAAGCATTTCGCCAACTGCCGGCATCTCCGTAATCTGCCGGAGGTCGTATCTCGATTTCCGCTTCCAGTTGGGGCGTTCCTCACAGGTTCCGGGAACATTTTGTGGCTGCTTCTCAAACCAAAGGTCCTCAAGGTTCACAATGGCCAGCCGGTTCGCACTTTTGCCCAGGTACTGCAAAGCGGCCTTCAACACACCAACGATCGAAGGTTCCGAACCCTGGCGGCGGCTGAGACGGAGGTAACGCACCAGGGCGTTTCTCAATTTACTGCGACTGCTCAACTCTGCAATTGCACCTTCCTGATCAAGCAGTCGGAGGTCAACGCGATCCTCAACATCCAGCCCTTCCCAGAAGGATGCGAAGGGAGGCATGTCATGTGTGTTTAGCGCAGCAAGTGAGTCCTCCGAAGGGTCAGGCAATGCCTTTTTCTCGTTCGGGGAGACTTCAAACTGCAACACGTACATCCGTTGGATCTTGTGCCGAGCCATTGCAGGCCGAACATAGCCCGGGACCGTTCCGAGGTCCTCGCCCACAATCATCGCGTTGTTCCGCACAGACTCCAACGCCAGGATTGCGTACGTCTCCTCTGCAGGGTACTGCACATAGGCACCGTCCTGCGGTTCAAACCCTCTGGGCACCCAGAAAAGACGGTGCAAGCCCATTACGTGATCAATGCGCAGCACGCACGCGTGCGCCAGATGGTGACGGAGCGCTTTGCGAAGGTAATTATATCCACCCTCTCGCATCTTTTCCGGATGCATGGGCGGGAAACCCCAGCTTTGGCCCCGGGTAAAGAAACCGTCCGGCGGCGAACCAGCACTCACATCCAGAACAAACGAAGACCTTTCCCGCCACACATCATAACCGTCCGAATTCACACCCAGCGGAAGATCCAGGTAAAGACCTTGGCCATTCGAATTGCAGCCTTTGGCAAAGGTGCGAATCTGCTGC
>JAJXZK010000100.1 GCA_021780095.1 Acidobacteriota bacterium
ACGATCGCCACAGCCTTGCCGCGCTCATCCGAAACGTAGACCTTGTGAAAAGGGGCCGCATACGCGCTTCCATCCGGTTTCGCCTCGGTGGGCAGCTTGGCAATCACCTTCATCTGTTTCAGATCGACGACGCCGATTTTGCCTTCCAGCCAGTCCGAAGTGTACGCACGTTGCAACTCCGGCACATAGACCACGCCCTCGATTCCGGGCACCCCTGGAATCGCACGCACCAGCGTGTTCGTCTTCATATCGATCACGTACAGAATGCCTGCGCCAAGATGCGCCGAAAGCAGATAGTGGTCGCCATGATCGATCGTCAGGTAATCGAAGCGCTTACCTTTCGGGCCTGGCAAATCGATGGTCGCAATCTGCCGCAGCGTGTCTCGATGGACGCCTGGGTGCGTTTGCGCGCCGACTGACGGTGTCATTGCGAATGTAAGAAGCGCTGTGCCTGCAAGAAGCTGCCATTTCCGCTGGATTCGCGATAACTCAGAAGTCATGCTCATGTTCCTCGAACCGCACGAAATAATTCTCGCACCTTTTGTTGCATCTCTGAAATTGCGGAGTTCGTTGAAGATGTCTAAAGCTATCCAGCCTTTGCCTGCTGGCTTCAGCCCATCAACTTGCGGGCAACTGCTGGCGAATCTGCTGCAATTCCCGCTGCACCTGTTCCAGCCGGTTCACAATATCTCGATGATTTTCTTCCTCCTCTGTTGGCTGCCTGCCCTCGATATAGAACGTGCCATTCGGCTCCAGCACGCATTTCTTCACGTCGTCGAAGCCGTCAAAGCCCTGGCGATGGATCACGGAAAGCAATTCACTTTCCGTCAGCAGTTCCTGCCGCAGTGCCGCGCGGTCGAGCACGCCATCCGACACCAGCACATGCTCTGTGCCCTCCACCAGGCGGTCTGCCCTGGGGCTGCTGTACAGGTACCGCACCACCAGCCAGTTGATCGTCAGCAGCGAAAGCGCCCCAAGTATCCCGCCGGTAACTGTATTGTCATTGCCGATCAGCGCATTCTGCACCACATTCGACAACGACAATAAAACCACCAGGTCGAACGGATTCAGTTGCGCCAGCTCCCGCTTTCCGAAGATGCGAAGCAGAAATATAAGAAAAAAGTAGACGATAATTGGCCGAAGAATCTTCTCCAGCAACGGAACCTGTAGATGAAACATGCTTTCGAGCACGGCGGCAATTCCTTTCTCAAGTGGAGTTCCCCTCTTTCATACACGTTCATTGTCGGAACGGGAAGCAGGCTCGCAGATTGACTACTTTTCCGCTTCTGCCCGATTTTTCACTGCTTTTGTCTCCAATTCTGGCATAATCGAATTGCTCTGGTGTCTCTGGCATTCCGGCGGCCGACGGTCAAATGCCGCTTCCGCGGGAGTGTTCAAGCGCCCCCAATGAAAGTTGTGCAACGCGTATTTTCGCCAACCAAGAACCGCCGGCTGAACGAGCTGGTTGGTTTGCTGCTGCTGGCCTGCGCCCTCCTCTTGCTTCTCGCTCTGGCATCGTATACCCCGCTCGATCCCTCTCTCGACACCGCCGGTGGTTATCTGACAGGTCGACCCGCGCATAACTGGGCTGGCCTGTTGGGCGCTGGACTCAGCGATCTGCTGTTGCAGGCGGAGGGTCTCTCAGCCTTCCTGGTACCCCTGCTGGTCGGCGGACTGGGATGGATCTGGCTGCGTTCGCGCCCCGTCGGTTCACCGATTTCAAAGCTCATCGGGGGCCTTCTGTGCCTGATTTTTGTGCCTACGCTGCTAGGCCTGCTCCCCGGCCATCTGCGCTGGCTCCATACCATACCGATTGAGGGCATCATCGGCGCCGCCATTGCTGAAGTGCTGACCCACTATCTGAATTATCCCGGCGCCTGCATCCTGTCGATGACCCTGGTCGCGGCTGCGCTTTATATAACGACCACCTTCAGCGTCGCCAGCCTGCGCAACTGGCTTACCGTACGCTTTGCCTTCATCGCAGCATGGCGCGACCGCTGGCGCAATTGGAGTACCCGACGAGCCGAACGCAAAGCCGCACGCATCGCCGCACGCACCCTGGCCAAGGAACAGGCGGCCCTCGCGAATCATCCGGGAGACGACCCGCGAATGTTTGAGGACACCCGCAAGGATGTCGTCCCGACCCGCGTCCGCAAACGTCCCGATTTCTGGGAGGAACCCGTCCCTGCTCCTCCGCCCCAACAACTTGCGCATGGCATTTCTCCCCAAACCAACGTGGATGACGCCGAATTCGCCCCCGCCATCGAGCAGCCGCGCGCCATTCCCGCCGCCTCCAAAGCCGCCAAGTCAAACGAGATTGAATTCGCTCGCCCCATCCCTTCGCTGCAGTCCCTGCAACCGGGTCATACGACTCCCGACGCATCTCCGGCATTGCACGTTCAAATTGGAACCCGCGCCGACGCTGCCTCCAAATCCGTCACTGTCACTGCCAAGTCCATTGAAGGCTATCGCCTCCCTCCCAGCACGTTACTGCATCGCAGCGACGAAAAACAGATCGTTCGCGAGGATGCCCTGCTCGAAGAAGCCCGCGTTCTGGTGGAAAAATACGCCGAGTTCGATGTCCACGGACAGGTGGTCCAAATCAACCCGGGCCCAGTTGTCACAACGTTCGAGTTTCGTCCTGATGCCGGCGTGAAATACAGCCGCGTCGTCGGATTGCAAGACGATTTATGCCTGGCCATGCGCGCCGAAAGCATCCTGATCGAACGCATGCCCGGAAAGAGCACTGTCGGCCTGCAGGTTCCGAACGCGGAACGCGAAACCATCTGGCTGCGCGACATGATCGAAGCCGACAGCTTCACCCACAGCAAATCGCGGCTAACGCTCACCATGGGCAAGGACATCAACGGTCGCATCATCCACGCCGACCTGACTACCATGCCTCACGTGTTGATCGCAGGCTCGACCGGCAGTGGCAAATCCGTGGCCATCAACGCCATGATTATGTCGGTTTTGTTCAAGGCCACTCCGGAGCAGGTTCGCCTGATCCTGGTCGACCCGAAACGCGTGGAGTTGGGCATGTATGAAGGCATTCCGCATTTGTTCACTCCCATCATCACTGAACCCAAACTGGCTGCCAACGCGTTGCGCAACGCCGTCCGCGAGATGGAGCGCAGGCTGAAGCTGCTGGCCTCGCGCAGCGTCCGCAATCTGGAGCAATATAACAAGCTGTTCGAAACTACGCCCAGCCTGTTTGAGGCTGACAATCCGGACGAAAAGCCGCTGCCAATCATCGTCATCATCATCGATGAGTTGGCCGACCTGATGATGCTCGACCGCGCCAATGTGGAAGAATCCATCACACGCCTCGCTCAGATGGCGCGCGCCGTCGGCATTCACCTGGTGCTTGCCACGCAGCGGCCCTCGGTCGATGTCATCACCGGCCTAATCAAAGCCAACGTTCCTACGCGGATGTCGTTCCGGCTGGCCACCAAGGTGGACTCGCGCACCATCCTCGACTCCAACGGGGCAGAGTCCTTGCTCGGACGAGGCGACATGCTGTTCCTCGCTCCCGGCACGTCGCGCCTGCAGCGCATCCACGCTCCGTTCGTGACGGAGAAGGAAATCAGCGCCGTCGTAGACTTCTGGAAATCGCAGGGTACCGCCGAATACGTCGAAGGATTCCTGGAAGCTCCGCATGACGACAAGGGCCGCGATGGTTCTGACGGCGCAGGAGATCAAGAAGCGAACGATGAGCTGTTTGAGGATGCGGTTCGCCTGGTCCTGGAATTTGGCAAGGCTTCTACTTCCCTGTTGCAGCGTCGCATGCGCATTGGCTACGGACGTGCCGCTCACTTGATTGACCTGATGGAGCGCGATGGAATCGTCGGCCCCGCCGACGGCTCCCGCCCACGCGAGATTCTCAAGCCGGCCGGCTGGCTGCAGGAAGTGGAGCAGTCCATGCGCTAGGCTTTCTCCTCTTCACCGAAATGCACGTCGATCCAAACGCAACAAAGGCGAGCCCCCAGGCTCGCCTTTGTTGCTGTTGCATTGCTGGTGCCGACTACTGAGACCTGCGGAAATAGCGCGCCACGGTTCTGACAAATGGCCGGGCTGATGGAGGGGTAGCCTTCTCGCCCCCCAGAATCGTTGCAAAGGGAATATCGGACCCGTAGAACGTACGCGTGTCCTCTGTGTTCTGGTTGACAACCGTTCCATTCAGGTCGATACCGGCAAACAATCCCTGGCTGCGGGAGTATGTGAGCAGCTCCGACTTCAGCGTCAGGTTCGTCGCTGCGGCGGCGTTGCGTCCCACGGGTCCAGCGGACGCTGCCGCGTCGCCACCAATCTTGAACTTGCTCTTCAGCAGGTCCTGCATGCCGCGCTGATTCACTGCGATCAGCACCAGGTCAGTTGCCTGGCCGCCAATTTGAAACCCAAAGCTGCCACCCGCCATTTGAACGAACGCCGGAGCGCTCCATTTTCCACTGGCTGTCTTGCAGGTAACAACTCCCTGACCATAACTGCCGCCGACAACAAATGCCGCTTTTTTGTAACTGGGTACCACGGCAACGCAGGTTGCGTTCGATAGGATGCTGATGGGAATCGATTTATCGGGTGTAGCCTCGATTTCCTGGATGACCCGGGATGCAGCATTCAGGCGGTCCACCAGTTTTGCAGCATCCGTTGCGGCAAAGCCTTGAGACCCCACCAGAGTTACGGCACAAATACCCAATACAAATTTTTTCATCATAAGTAATTCAATCCTCGCTCCCTTTTTTCGCATGGACGTCCGCGCAGACACAAGCACGCTGCATTCTGCTCGAACCCATAGCCCACTACAGACTACTAGGATGCTGGAAAAAGGCGACTCGGCTTGAAAAAAAAGAACTAAGGGCAAAAAAAAGGGTTGCAATGTGCGATTTTCCGCCACTGCAACCCCCGGATTCTCCCAAATCCTTAGTCGGTGAATTCATTACAATTCATTCGAGAACGTTCGGAAAGAGTACGGACGTTCGTCTCCTTCCGTAACGTTACGCTTGGCTTGCCCGCGAATTTTCGCTGGCGCTTACTTTATCGCAGAGTCTGATCCCTGGCTCGCGGGCGCGTCTGCCGGCAGCGGCAATAGCACTGGCGACGACATCGTAGTCGATCGATCCTGGGCGCGCATCGTCAAGGCGGTGCGGTTCTTCACTCCCATCTTCTGCATTAACTTTGTCACATAGGATTTGACGGTGCGTTCTTCAATCTTGAGGTTCTGCGCAATCTCCCGATTGGAATTGCCATCGAGCAACAAATTTAGAACCTGCTGCTCCCGGATGGTGAAACTTACCCCGTGCGTCTGTGACACACGTTGCGATTCAAGGGCTGTCAACAGCCTATGGATCAGGTCTGCCTGCACTCGTCGTGGCGCCCAGAGCGAACCTGCGGCCACCATGCGAACCGCCTTCTCAAACTGTGCTGGAGTGCTGGCTTCATGCAGAAAGCCCTTCGCACCCAGCATCAGCACCCTCAAAATCGCCTCCGGACCCGAAGCATGCGACATGACGATAATGGGGAGCCCGGGATGGGCGGAACGAATGGAGGCGATGACGCTAAAGATATCGGGTCCGGCGTTGGCCCCCACCAGCGCCAGGTTGAAGGCGGAGTCTGGCCCCAGGTGTGACGTGGGAAATGAAGAAACATCCTGCATCAGGATGTCGATTCCTGTATCTTTCTCGAAGATCGCCTGCAGGCCGGTGGCCCGCAATGCGTCGAGCCCCACCACATAGACCCGTATTCGCGCCCCGGGTAGTCTGACCACAGCCCGCCTCTCTGCACTCTTTGCGGAACTTGACCTGACCGCGTGGAGTGACGATGGATTCACCTCCGCCACGTTGCACCGTCTTTCATTGCCTTCCCCTAAACCGGTTTCTCCGCCCCGTCAACTACAGTTTGGGTAACACAATTCCCTGCTGATTTTGATATTTTCCTTTGCGGTCCGCATAGCTGATCTCGCAAACCTCATCCGACTGGAAAAATAAAATCTGACACAAACCCTCCATCGCGTAGATGCGGGCCGGCAGCGGCGTGGTGTTAGAAATCTCGAGGGTCACAAATCCCTCCCATTCCGGCTCAAACGGCGTCACATTCACGATGATGCCGCAGCGCGCATAGGTGGACTTGCCCACGCAAATGGTCAGCACGTCCCTTGGAATCTTAAAGTATTCCACCGACCGCGCCAGCGCGAAGGAATTCGGTGGAATCACTACGGATTCCGCCTGGGTGGTGACGAACGAACGCTCGTCGAAGTCTTTCGGATCAATCACCGTACTGTTGACGTTGGTGAAAATCTTGAATTCGTCGGAAACTCGCAAATCGTATCCGTACGAAGAAAGCCCGTAGGAAATGACTCCCTCGCGGACCTGTTTCTCGCTAAACGGCGTTATCATCTGGTTCTGGAGCGCGTTTTCGCGAATCCAGCGATCGCTCTTAATCGACATCCTTCTCCTCGATAGGTTGGCATGGTGCGGCCCGTAGCCCGCAGCGCGGTCCCGGCAAAATAGTTGGCTTTAGGGCGAGTGTACGAGAGTGCCGCTCCATTGACAATCACGAAAAGTCGAACCTAGCATGGAGTTACGCAACTTTGCGGGCATCCAACAGGCTGAAGGGAGTCATTCAATTGATCAAACAAGACGTGGTACATAAAGTTGCCGAACGCACTGGGCTTCCTCGGGTGAAGGCCGAGGCCGCCGTCGATACCGTCTTCCTCAGCATGAAGAATGCTCTTGCCGGAGGCGATCGCATCGAACTGCGTGGATTTGGCGTCTTCAGCGTAAAACCTCGCAAAACCGGCATCGGACGCAACCCCAGAACTGGCGCTGAAGTGCCAATTGCTCCCGGCCGGGCTGTCCGCTTCAAGCCGGGCAAAGAATTGCACCTGCTGGACTAAGTTCCACGTTCCGGTCTCAGTCCCAACGGGCTTCACGCCGTCGCGCCCGTCTTCTTGTATCGGGGCATCCGCCGCGATTGGATGCCCTGGACCTCCAAAAAATATCCCGTACCTTAGCGCCTCCGGAACATTTTCGACCTCCACCACATTCATGCGATAACAAGCCCGCCTCCGGTCGCCGGCGCGCCAGCATGC
>JAJXZK010000332.1 GCA_021780095.1 Acidobacteriota bacterium
CCCCGCAACACCTTTTGCAATCGCATAGAGGTTGGTTGAGCCGGTTGCGCCAAAGCACAGTGCGATGCCATAGAGAAAAAATGCGGTGGCAAAGGATCCCAGCAAGAAGTATTTGATGGAGGCTTCAGGGCTGGTCGCGCTGCGTTTGCGATAGCCGGCCAGGATGTAGGTGGAGATGGAAGAAATCTCCAGGCTGATAAAGACCATCAGCAGTTCAACCGAGCAGGTCATCAGCATCATGCCGGTCGCACCGAAGAGAATCAGCGCATAGTATTCGCCGACATAGCTGGAGTGCCCCTCAAAATAATCGAGCGAGATCAACAGCGTTACAAGGACAATACCGCCGATGACCAAATGGAAGAAGACGCTAAAAGCATCGGACTGCACAGTGCCGAAGAATGCTGTTCCCGCTGGGAGAAATAGTTGATAGACGCTGGCCGCGATGGCCCCGAAGGTGCCCAGGATCGCGACGATGCCCAGCGGTTTGCGGCTGGTTTGAGGCTTCAAGACAGCTTCCACCAGCATGACCAGAACACCGGTCAGGGTCATCAAAATTTCCGGCAGAATCCGCAGCATGGGAGAAGCAGCGACCATCGAGGTACCCAGAGACACGTTCATTGGGCGACCTCTCGCATAGTTGTTTGTGTTGTCGGAGCGGAGGAAAGCTTGGCGTAGGCTGCGGAACTCATCGACGCTTTTGCTGGCGCCATTGCGGGAACTGTCAGGTCAATGGCGTGCATCCAGAAGACCGAGGCGACGCCCATGGCGACCATCAGAGCAATCGTCGGCCACACGGCGGCTCGTTCGCGCCAATTGACATCCGCGGCTGAAACTGCGGCGACGCCGGTTGACGGTAATCCGTAGAATACTCGCTGCACCATCCACAGCATGTAAGAGGCGGAGAGAATTACGCCTAACGTAGCTGCAGAAGCGATGCCGGGATGGATCTGGAAACTGCCGCTCAAAATAAGAAATTCTCCGACAAAGACATTCAGCGACGGCAGCCCAATCAGCGACAAAGTGGTGATGACAAACAATACCGCCAGACTAGGAAGCTTGGTCGCAATTCCGCCGAGTTGCCCCATATCGTAGGTTCCATACCGCTCATACAGGATGCCGAGCAGCATGAAGAACGCGCTGGCGGAAACACTTTCATTAAGAATTTGATACACGGCACCGTCCATGCTGGCCGCGGTGAAGGCGTAGATGCCCAGCACGATGAAGCTGACCGCGCTCAACGTGGCGTAGGCCGCCAGGCGCTTCAGATCCGTTTGCACCAGCGCCATCAAGGCCCCATAGAGAATGCCGATCGCACCGAGCGCGACCATCAGCGGCGCAATGTGTGCGGCTTGGGTGGGAAAGAGCCCGACATGCCAGCGCAACAGGGAGTAGAGGCCCAGCTTGCCTGCCAGAATCATGGCGACGGCTGTAGGAGCTTCGCTGATGCCATCGCGCAGCCAGCCGTGCAGCGGAAATACCGGTACCTTGACCGCGAAGGCGAGCAAGAATGCTAGCGAAGTAAGCCAGAGTCCAGTCGCGTGCGCTCCGGCCCAGTGATGCATCTGCTGCTGCAACTGGACAATGTCAAAAGTGCCCGTCTGCCCATAGAGCCACAGCATTCCGACCAACAAAAGCGCGGAAGGTATGAAGGCGTAGAGGAAGAACTTGATGGCGGCGCCGCGCCCATTGGTGCGGCCATACATACCGATCATCAGCGCGAGGGGGACAATCGATAGCTCCCAAAACGCGTAGTAGAGAATCAGATCGAGCGCGACGAAGACGCCGTACATTGCGGTCTGCTGCAGCAGCAGGAGCGCATAAAACTCTCGAGTGCGGTCTTGAATCACGCGCCAGGAGATGAGCACACCGAGCGGAGCCAGAAAGGACACCAGCACCACCAGCCACATCGACAGTCCATCCACGCCAACGTGGTACTGGATGGCAGGATTGCTGATCCAGGGAATGTTCAACTCAAATTGGAAGCCTTGCTGCTGTTGATAGTTAAAGTGCGCCGGAAGATGTAGCGCCATCACAAAAAGAAACAGCGTCAGCAGCAGAGAAAAGACCTGAGGAGCGCGCCCGCGCCTCGGCAACAACAGCACCACCACCGCGCCAGCCGCGGGTAGAAAGGTGAGCCAAGTAAGAATGCTTGCGTTCAACTTGAAATTCCTTCCTTACTCAAAACGAATGCGCCAGGTACAGCACTACCACCAAAACCGCCGCCGCGCCCGCCGCCAGCCAGCCGGCATAGGAGCGAATATTTCCCGATTGCATGCGGCGAATGCCCGAACTTGCGCCGCTTGCCGTCGCTGTCATCGCTGTATTTGCGCCATCGATGATGCCGGCCTCAATTCCGCGACCCAGGATATGTTGAGAGAACGCCAGAATTGGACCGACGATGACGGCTCCATAAATCTGATCAACCCAATATTTATTCCAAATCAAGCTGTAGAGCGCCTTCGCGTTCTGCGCAACGCGATCGGCCAGTTGAGGCTTGCGACGGTACATCAAATCTGCGAACCACCATCCAAACAATGCGACGAGCATCGATACGCCAGCAAGAATTCTCTCCAGTTGAATGTCAGCAGCCGTTGCCGCACTGGCGGATGAAACTGTCTTGTTTGCACCCGCGAACACGGGACCAAGAAAATGTGCAATCCAATCGTGTCCGCCCAGGGCAGCGGGCCAGCCAATCCATCCGCCGGCAAGCGAAAGAAATCCAAGAATGACGAGCGGCAACAGCATGGCCCAGGGGCTTTCATGCACACCGGGCGCGCCGTGTTCCACGTGACCGGCGCTAGACTCGTCATGCCGGGCTGCGCCAAAAAACGTCATGTACCAAAGGCGGAACATATAGAACGAGGTCAAACCGGCGGTAATCAGGCCGACGGCCCACAAGACCTTCCCGCCGGGCGCGTCGAAGGTTGCCGCCAGAATCGCATCTTTGCTGAAGAATCCAGCGAACGGGAAAATTCCGCTGATCGCTAAAACAGCGGCCGTCATCGTCCAGAACGTGACTGGCAGTTTCTTTCTGAGACCGCCCATGTTTCGCATATCCTGTTCGCCGCCGAGGGCGTGAATCACGCTGCCCGCAGCCAGGAATAACAGCGCCTTGAAGAACGCGTGCGTGACCAGATGAAAAATTCCCATCGAGTAGGCAGTGACGCCACAGGCGAGAAACATATAGCCGAGTTGCGAGATAGTGGAGTATGCGAGTACGCGCTTGATGTCGGTCTGCAAGATGCCGATGGTCGCCGCGAAGAATGCGGTGGCCACGCCCATGATGGCGACGATCGCCAGCGCCAGCGGTGAGCGTCCGAACAGGACGTGCGCGCGCGCCAGCATGTAAACACCGGCCGTCACCATGGTGGCCGCGTGAATCAACGCCGAGACTGGCGTGGGACCTTCCATCGCGTCCGGCAACCAGACATACAGGGGAATCTGCGCCGACTTACCAGCCGCTCCCAGGAGTAGCAGCAATGCGATGACGGTAAGAAAGCCTCCTTGCAATTCAGGATGCGCAGCGATATTCGCGAACACATGGTGAAAACTGAGCGTCCCGAAGTGGGCGATGATTAAAAACATCGCTAGCAGAAAACCGAAGTCACCAACCCGGTTGACGATGAACGCTTTCTTGCCCGCATTCGCGGCGGAATCTTTGGTGTAGTAAAAACCGATCAGTAAGTAGGAAACGAGGCCGACGCCTTCCCAGCCAACGAACATCAGCAGGAAATTGGCGGCCAGCACCAGCGTCAGCATGAAAAATAAGAACAGATTCATGTACGCGAAGAAGCGCCAGTAGCCGTCCTCGGCAGCCATGTAGCCGATGGAGTAAAGGTGAATCAGCAACCCGACTCCAGTGACGACCAGCAACATGACAAGCGTCAACTGATCCAGCAGAAAAGAAAAGCTGGAGTGGAAGCCCGAGACCGCAATCCATGGAGTTGCGAAGCTTTCAAGATAGGGCAGCGCCAGCCCTTGATGCACGCGGGTCACAATCCACAAAACCTGCACGAAGGCCGCGGCAGGGAAGAGCAGTGCGACCGCGGATACGAGCGCTTTGGGCAGACGTCTGCCCACGATCCCATTGATTGCGAAGCCCGCCAGCGGCAGCAACGGCAGCAGCCAAAGATGCAAAGAAAGTGTCATAGTTTCATCAAGTCGATCTGATCGACATTCAACGTGTTGCGTGAGCGAAACAGCGAGATGATAATGGCCAGGCCGACAGCCGCCTCCGCAGCGGCGACGACCATGACGAAGAAGACGAAAATTTGCCCGCTAACCTGGTGCCAGTGATTGGCGAAGGTAACGAAGGCCAGGTTGACGGCATTCAGCATCAGCTCAATCGACATGAAAATGGTGATGATGTTTCGCTTGATGAGGAATCCGCAGATGCCGATACAAAAAAGCGCAGCGCTCAGTATCAGATACCAGACGATAGCCACGGTCATCTCAGTGCTCCTTCCGGGCGAGGACGACGGCGCCAAGAATCGCGACCAGAATTAGTATGGACGTGACTTCAAAGGGCAGCAGAAGGTTGCGGAATAGCACCCGGCTTAGGTCGCCGGTGGTGACCAGAAATGAGCCCAGGCGAGTGCCTCCAAAGCTGATGCGCAATGTGAGAAATGTCGAGGCGAGCACTGTAAAGAGCGCCAGCACACCTGGAATGCCCGCGAGATAGGCCGCGCGGCTGCCGTAGGTGCGCTCCTCTTCCCCGGCGTTCAGCAGCATGATGACGAAAACGAACAAGACCATAATGGCGCCGGAATAGACGATGATTTGCGCCAGGGCAAGAAACTCCGCACCTAGCAACAGGTACAGAACGGCTAGCGAAGCCATGACTACGATCAGCGACAGAGCACTGTTGATCGGGTGCCGCTGCAGCAGCAGGTTCAGCGCGCCGCCCAGGCACAAAAGTCCGAAGAGGATGAAAACAGCTACATTCATCGTGGTCCAATTCCAGTGGATGCCGGTGGATGGTTAGCCATGAAATGCCAGCACCAGACTGGTCGCCATCACATTCACAATGGCGATCGGCAACAAGAATTTCCAGCCGAAACCCATTAGCTGGTCATACCGGAAACGCGGCAGCGTGCCGCGCACCCAGACGTAGAGAAACAGGAAACTGAACACCTTAAGGACAAACCAGAATACAGGCAGCAACGCCTGTACAACGGGTCCGCCGAAAGTTGGGAGGAGATTGCCGAAGGGGCTCGACCAGCCACCCAGAAACAAGACAGTTGCAACGCAGCCGACGGTAATCATGTTGGCGTACTCGGCCATGAAAAACATGGCGAACTTCATCGAGCTGTATTCGGTATGGTATCCAGCGGTCAGCTCGCTTTCGGCTTCAGGCAGGTCAAATGGGGTGCGGTTGGTTTCAGCAAACGCGGCGCACAAATAAATAAAGAAGGCGACAAACTGGAAGCCGCCAAAAACATTCCACGAGAGGATGCCATGGGTGTTCTGCAGATTGACGATATCGCGCAGGCGGAGCGATCCGGTGCGCAATACGATCCCAATCACGGAGAGGCCCAGCGCCAGTTCGTAGCTAACCATTTGCGCGGAAGACCGCAGCGAGCCGAGAAGAGAGTACTTGTTATTCGACGACCACCCGGAGAGAGCGATGCCGTAGACACCGATGGAAGTGACGCCAAGGATCACCAGGAGGCCGATATTGAGGTCGGCGATCTGGAACATGTCGACACCGTGCCAGCGAATATTTTCGCCGAACGGGATCACGCCAATGGAGATCAACGCGCAGGACAAGGCGATGATTGGAGCCAGAATAAACAGCGGACGAAACACCGCGGTAGGCATCAAATCTTCTTTTAAAAAAAGCTTCAGGCCATCCGCCAATGGCTGCAGCAGTCCGAAAGGGCCGACGCGAGAAGGTCCCCACCGGTTCTGGATGCGGCCCACCAACTTCCGCTCCAGAAGCACCGTATAGGCAACTGCCATTAAAAAGATGACGGTCACCACGGCGACTTTTAGCAGACTTAAGAGAACAAAAATCAGAATATTCACGTGCGTATCATTTCCAATTCAAAACCCTCATGACCCGTGAGCCCACAAACGCAGCACAACGTGCCCGACCTCAAAGCAATTCTTTCGGCATCAATCTGCAGC
Source organism: Acidobacteriota bacterium (assembly GCA_021780095.1). The sequence continues at coordinate 6,130 of JAJXZK010000332.1, forward strand.
GACCATGCTCTTTTTCGCTTGAAACTCTTCCACTTCGTTCAGCTTTTCGCTGTAATGCCCCAACGTTCCGGAGGTGAACAGCGTGTCACACGAAGGCGACACACCATCCGGTCGGTTGACAATTTGCGAGATTTGCACGAGACCCGCCCCGTCCGGGGCAACATGCTGACTTGAGCCGGCCAACAGATCAATGCGGTCGAAGTCATATCCAGGTACCAGTCGCTGTATCCCATCCAGGATTGCATTTGGATCGAACGGACTCAATTTAGGTTCGAGATTGTGTGCCGCCAGCCAGATTCCATGCCGATCCGCTTCACCCGATTGCACTCCTCGAGATTGGCCCATGTCGGCGCGCACGCCCTTGCCGAAAGGAACCAGAGTGCGCACATCTTCTCCCATGGTGTCGGCAATGCGAACGATCAATTCCAGGTCAGAGCGAACGCCGGCGCGATCCGCAGCCTTCTTCACCAGTTGCAAATCTCCGAACGTGTTCGTAACGGTGCCGGATTTCTCGTAGAGGTTCGCCGTCGGCAGGATCACGTCCGCCAGCTTCGCCGTGGCGGTCATAAACATGTCCTGCACGACGACAAATGTATTGCGCAATGCTTCCGCGGATACCCCGAGGCGTTCCACTGGATCATCGCCGACAATATAGAGTGCCGCGAGTTCATTGCGGGCAGCGGCCTCAAACATCTGTGCAAGATCCAATCCTGATTGCTGCGGCATCCGAGCGCCATACTCGGCGCGAAGGCCGCCCTCTTGTTCGACAGGGACGTAGCCTGGCAGCAGGTCAGGGTAGAGACCCATATCTGCAGCGCCGCGAGAGTTCACATAATCGCCGAGGCAGGCAAATTTTGTGTTCGGCAGAGACAGCCCGAACTTCACCAGAGCATCAATGGCATTGCCGCGGACTTCCGATCCGAAA
>JAJXZK010000199.1 GCA_021780095.1 Acidobacteriota bacterium
GGGCATGTACAACGCCATCATCGACGATGAGCTGTTGAATTCGACGGGCGTGTACAAGGAGCGGCTCAGCCAGTCGGCGCTAGTCGCAAAGATGCGTACGGTCTCCGACGATGAAGCCAGAGGGGTGCGCAGCTGGCTGGATGAGAAGGGGATGCGGTTCATCACCGGAAAAGACGCCGCATCGGAATTGACCGACGCGCAGATTCACGAGCAATGCAAAATGTATATTGCCGCCATTCGTATCGCGCGCGAATTCGGCTGCGATGCGATCGGCATTCAGTATCAGCAAGGATTGAAGGACATGGTTCCGGCATCGGACCTGGCGGAAGGTCTGCTCAACAACTCCAGTCGTCCCCCGGTGCGTGACGAGCATTCCGGCAACGAACTCTATGCCGGCGCTCCGCTGCCGCACTTCAATGAAGTGGATGAGTGTGCCGGGCTGGACGCGCTGGTGACCAATCGCTGCTGGACGGCACTCGGACTCGATCCCTCCACAACGCTGCACGATGTCCGCTGGGGCGAACGCTACACTGGCGAGGGAATCGACGATTTTGTCTGGGTGCTGCAAATTTCCGGGGCCGCTCCGGCGAGCCACCTAATCGACGGCTATCGCGGCGCGTCGAGCGAGCGGCAGCCGCCGATGTATTTTCCTCTCGGCGGCGGCACACTGAAGGGCATCGGCAGGCCGGGAAAAATTGTCTGGAGCCGCGTCTTCATCGAGGGCAACGCATTGCATGTCGATATCGGACTTGGCTCGGTGGTGAAGTTGCCGGAGGAAGAAACGATGCACCGATGGAAACAGACTACGATCCAATGGCCGATGGTGAGTGCCGTTCTCGATGGCGTTTCGCGCGATGCACTGATGGCGCGCCATCGAGCGAACCATGTGAACATCGCGTATGTTCCCGATGCAAAAACCGCTGCCAAAGCGCTCACCGTGAAATCCGCAATGTTCCACTCGCTTGGCGTCCAAGTGCATCTATGCGGCCAGGTCGGCTTCGCCTGATGGAGAAAGCACCCGTCGTCGGTTCATACGGAGTACGCCGATGAGCATCGTTGCAGGCGTCGATTTTGGGACGCTGAGCGTGCGCGTGTCCCTGTTCGATCGCCACAGAGGGCGGCTGGGATCGGGCGTTGCCGATTACCCTCTGAATCGCTCGTCCGAAGACCGTAACCTTGCGACGCAAAGCCATGCCGCGCAGATGGAGGCATTGGTGCGCGCGATGCATTCAGCGTTCCAGGAAAGCCAGGTCAGGGGCGACCGGATCGCGGCGCTCGCAGTCGATGCCACCGGCTCCAGTGTGATTCCCGTCGATGAATACCTTCAACCTCTCGACGATTACTACTTGTGGTGCGACCACCGGGCGTGGCGCGAGGCACAGGAGATCACGGCCGCCGCCCACGCGCAGAAACTCGCAGCGATCGATTGGTGTGGCGGCACGTACTCCTCGGAGTGGGGATTCTCAAAGCTGCTGCACTGGCTCCGGAACAATCCGGAGAAACGCGACCGCTTCGCCACTGCAATGGAAAATTGCGACATGGTGGTTGCCACGCTCTGCGGCCTAACTTCACCTACGGATGTGCCGCGCAGCATCTGCGCTATGGGGCACAAGTGGATGTGGAACGCGAAGTGGAGCGGCCTTCCATCGCAGGAATTTTTAACCTCTGTCGATCCGCTGTTTGCCGGTATCAGGCAGAAACTTGCGGGACGTTACGAGACATCGGACAAGATCGCCGGCAGGCTAAGCGACTCATGGGCCGCGCGTCTCGGTCTTCGCGCTGGCATTCCTATCCCCATCGGTGCGCTCGATGCGCACTGGGATGCGATTGCCGCGAACATCCGGCTGGGAGATGTGGTGAACGTCATCGGCACCTCTACCTGCGTGATTGGCGTCAGCCAAAAACAGGCGCTGGTGCCGGGAGTGTGTGGCGTCGTGCCCGGGTCCGTGCTGCCCGGCTATACCGGCATAGAAGCTGGTCTTTCCGCGGTGGGCGATCTGTTCGACGGCATTGGTCGCCGGGCGGGATCGGATGTCGCCACGCTGACGGTGGGTCTGGAAAACTTCTGCGCAGGCCAGACCGGACTGCTGCGGCTGGCGTGGGACAACGGGGATAGGACAGTTCTAGTGAATCCAAACCTTGGCGGCGTCACTTTCGGCTGGAATGTGATGAGCACCGCCCGAGACGAGCTCTTCGCGGCCATTGAGGGAACTGCACTCCATACCCGCATCATTCTGGAGCGCATGGAAGAAGAGGGCGCGCCGGTGAACCGGATCATCAACGGCGGCGGCATCCCACAGAAGAATAAAATACTCAACCGCATCTATGCGAATGCTCTCAACAAGCCTGTGCTCGTACCCTCCAGTGACGTCACCAGCCTAGGCTCGGCAATCTTTGCTTTCGTGACCAGCGGGGATTATGCCTCGGTCGAGGAAGCACAGGCTGCCCAATGCCAGCCCTTCGAGACCTATCTGCCCGATCCACGCGAAGCTGCGGTATACGACAGGCTATATGCGTTGTTCCGCGAACTTTATTTTTCACTCGGATCACCCAATGCTCCAGCGGCCCGCATCGGACATGTCCTGCCTACCCTGCGTGAGATTGCCACTGAGGCGCGCGCCAGCGAGACTCCATGACCATCAACTCGCACGTCGTCAAAAGCACGGTGGTCGGCGCACTTGGCGGGCTGTTATTCGGGTTCGACACTGCGGTCATATCCGGCACAACGCATGCCTTGACGATGACTTATCACCTCATCCCAGCGCTGCTCGGAGTGACCGTTTCCAGCGCCCTGATTGGGACGGTTTTGGCTGCCATGACAGCGGGCATTCCCGGACAACGGTTTGGCCGCCGGGACAGCTTACGCATCATGGCCGCTTTTTACGTGATCTCCGCTGTGGGCTGCGCATTCGCATGGAACTGGACTGCGCTGATCGTTTTTCGCTTCATAGGCGGCGTCGGGATCGGCGGGTCGTCCGTGTTGGGGCCAATGTACATCGCCGAAATCGCACCCACGGAGTGGCGCGGCCGACTCGTGGGCTTCTTCCAGGTCAATATCGTCGTCGGCATTCTGCTTGCCTATGTGTCGAATTATTGGATTGCCAGCATGCATATTGGCGCGCACGAATGGCGTTGGCAGCTTGGCGTTTCCGGCGTCCCGGCAATTCTTTTCTTCATTGCGCTGTTCGGCATACCTCGCAGTCCACGGTGGCTCGCCATGAAGGCAAAGCTGGGCGAAGCGCTGGATGTGCTGCGACTGACAGGCGCTCTGGAACCTGAAAAAGAACTGGATGAAATTGTCGCCTCCATCCATCTGGAGCGGTCTGCCTCATCCGAGCCGCTGTTTTCCCGCAAATACCGATTGCCTGTCTTCCTCGCTATCACGGTAGGAATGTTCTGCCAGTTGTCCGGAATCAATGCGATTCTCTATTATCTGAACGATATTTTCGCGATGGCCGGTGCAAGCAAAATCTCCGGAGATATCCAGGCAGTCGCTGTCGGGGCCATAAACCTGGTGGCGACATTGATTGCCATGTCGGTCATCGATCGGATTGGCCGCAGAAAGTTGTTGCTGATTGGAACCGTAGGGTTGACGGCATGCCTCTCGGCGATCTCATTTGTGTTCTTCACCCGCACTCATCTGAACTGGCTGGTTTGGCTGCTGATGGCCTACATTGCCTGCTTTGCCGTGTCGCAGGGCGCTGTGGTCTGGGTGTATATCAGCGAGGTGTTTCCAACCATAGTCCGGTCCAAGGGACAGAGCCTGGGAAGCTCCTCGCACTGGGTAACAAATGCCGTCATCTCTTTGGTGTTTCCCGTGATGGCCACCTCTTCCGGAGCATACCCATTCATCTTCTTTGCGGCGATGATGGTGATCGATTTCTTTGTCGTGCTGTTTTACTACCCGGAAACGAATGGCATCTCTCTTGAGCAGATGCAGCACAGCTTCGGCATCGAGTAATGCAGTTTGTATTTGGAGGAAACAGTTATGAAGCGGCTTGCAATTTTCTTCCTGCTTGCGGCCTGCACTGTAGGTCCAGGTTATGCCCAGAACGCAAGTTGGCAACCGGACCTAACACGCCAGCAAACCTATACTCCGCATCGCGCCTCAAGTACCGATCCGAAGGGCGCCAACGCGGATTTTCGCGTAGTCGCTCCGGGTGCGACGCTCACCGTGTTGGACGTGGATGGCCCAGGCACGATTTCCCATATATGGTTCACTATCGCGGATGCCGAGCCTTACAACCTGAAGCGGATTGTGCTGCGCATGTATTGGGATGGAGAAAAAGATCCCAGCGTCGAAACTCCCATCGGCGACTTCTTCGGTCTGGGGCTCGGTGAATACTACAACTGGCATTCGAAAATGCTGTCGGTTGGAAGTGTCAAGGCCTTGAATTGCTTTTTTCCCATGCCATTTCGTCGTCATGCGCGCATTACGGTTACGAATGAGGGGAAGCAGCCAATTGTCGCCTTCTATTACAACATCGATTATCGAACCTACTCCCATCCTCTGCCGTCCGATACTCTTTATTTTCACGCGGAGTATCGCCAGGCGCAGCCCAACCGCGGCTGGACCAATAAATGGACGAACAATCAGGATCCGTTGGTAAACGATAAGGCGAACCTGTATGGCGAGGGGAATTATGTCTGGATGGATGCGAAAGGGCATGGACAGTATGTAGGTGTCACCATGTCGGTGTTGCAGAACCAGGACTTTTGGTGGGGCGAGGGCGACGACATGTTCTTTATCGACGGTGCAAAGAAGCCATCCATCGCCGGAACTGGATCGGAGGATTACTTTCTCGGTGCATGGGACTTTGGCGGCAAGCCATTTTCCTATCCACTGTATGGCGCGCCCGTTGTCGGCAAGGAGTTGGCGGGCAGTCGATCGAGCGTGTATCGCTTCCATCTCGATTCACCCATCCCATTTACCAAGTCGTTCAAGGCCACCATAGAGCACGGCAGTGCCAACGATCGCTCGGACAATTTCTATTCCGTTGCCTATTGGTATCAGGCCGAACCCCATGCGCCGTTTCCACCGCTGCCTCCAGTGGAGCAGCGATTGCCGGTACTGCAACCGGTGGGTGGGCCTGGGAATGCGTACTCAATTGCAGCGCCTGGTTCCCAGAAATGACTATACGGAGATTGCCGGGTCGCGATTTTAAAAGGTACCTACATGCATGAAGGGATCAAGGTCGAAAAAGTTGAGTATAAGGGCTGGCGGAATAGCTACCGCATCAGCAACAGCTTGGTCGAGCTAATCGCCACAGGCGACGTTGGCCCCCGAATCATACGATATGGATTTATCGGGGGACAGAACCTCTTCAAAGAGTTCCCAGATCAGTTGGGCAAGAGCGGCGAAGAGGAGTTCCAAGCCCGTGGCGGACATCGCCTATGGAAAGCCCCGGAAGATTCCGTCGCGACTTGGGCTCCGGATAACGTTCGCGTAGAAATTGAGATTACTCCTGTGGGTTTGATGGCTCGCGCGCCGATAGAATCAACTACGCGCCTTCAAAAAGAGATTGCAATCGGCATGGCGGCTTCTGGAAGTGAAGTGACGATTTCGCACCGGATCGCAAATCGCTCACTGTTCGCTCTCGAGTTTGCACCTTGGGCCCTCACTATGATGAACCCAGGAGGCCTAGCGATCGCTGGATTTCCTCCGCGAGACAGCTACCCTAGGGCGCTAAGTGCCACCAACCCGCTCGTCATGTGGGCGTATACCGACCTCTCGGACAAACGCTGGAAGTTTACTGAAAAATACCTGTCGCTGCGTCAGGCGTCCGGTCACTCCAATCCGCAAAAGATCGGATTGTTCAGCCGGAACACATGGGCAGTCTACCTTCTCAATGGCGAAGCTTTCGTGAAACGCTCGAAGGCCGACATATCGAAGAGCTATCCGGACTTTGGATGTTCTTTTGAGACATTTACCAACGGCGAATTTCTCGAGCTTGAAACATTGGGGCCGATAACCGAAGTTCCTCCTGAACAGTCCGTGGAGCACATCGAGTATTGGAACCTCCATCGCAATGTGGAACTCGCGGAAATTACGGATAACGCAATCGACCGATCGGTGTTGCCAATGCTTGCTTCTAACGGAGCGATTGATTGAAGCAAAGCCGGCGTCACGGTGAGCCGCCGAAGAAAACGTTTCAGATGGAATAGCAGAATCGACATGTTTATGAAGATGCGCACGGCGACAATTCTTTCGCTCTCGATACTCGCGGTTGGTCCGCTCGGTGCCACGACCCTCCAGTCTCCTAACGGACGGATTCGGGTAGAGGTTGGAAACAAGGGCCAGCAAGCGTACGAGGTTATTTCCATTCGAGTGCAAGGCTCCTGGGTTCCAGCGTTGTCCGCCCAGCACTCTTCGACACGAGTCGCCACTGCGGGGCAGCCGGTCAATGTTCATTCCTGCCAGATCGATTCTGTAAGCCGAATCTCGAAAGGCCTGCTGTTGCAAGGCAATTGCACTGTCGGCGCTCTGGAACAACGGATACTTCTCACGTCTGAACCGGATGTCCTGGCGGTGCAGGTGAAATTCGTGCCAAAACCCGGCGTGGAGCTTCGCTCGGTCGAGGACCGCTATGATTTTGCGCCCGGAAGACGCAATACGAACACACCACTCTTGGGACCAGTGGATTTTGTATGGAGTCAAAATATTAAGAACGAAGCGGATGGTATTGTTCCCCAATGGACGTTCAAGTCTCCTGTTGTCATGCTGCAACAGGGGCAGGTGTTTACAGCTTTAATGCCAAAGCTGAGTGATCGGCGTCGCGAACCGCTTGCGCTCAACCTCGATGTAACTTCCGATGCGCTTCCCTGGCTCTCCTATGGCGTCGTCCCTTCACAGCCGTATGGGCACAGCTATTTTCGGCGCTCGCCGGACGGATCGCCCAAGGTCCTAGCGGGCACTGTCGAATACCAATATTCGATCGTGGCATCGGCCCAGCCGAAAAAGCTCGGCCATCGCCGTGCTGCTCGCCTCCTCTGGGCGAATACAGGCCACAATGAACTTCTGCGCTCCAACGATCTCCAGCAAAACGTTGTGCGG
>JAJXZK010000126.1 GCA_021780095.1 Acidobacteriota bacterium
AATAGGCTTGGTCTGCGGCGCTGTCTCTCACGCCATAATTGTCATGGTTCCAGCGGCAGGTGTCGGAGGTGTCAGCGGCCTCGGCGGCGCGATAGTTCGATTGGGCAATCGGCAGATTGCGCGCAACGGCCTGCTTGGGAATGCCCTGGATGATGTGAATGCCGAACTTCAGGCCAAGGGAATGGACATAGTCGGCAAGCGGCTTGAATCCGCGATTCTTGTCTGCGGAAGGGAATCGATCCACCGCGGGAATGTAGCGGCCGTTCCTATCCAAGGTGTAGCCCTGATCTGCCTTCTGCGGGCTGGCCAGGTACCATCCTTCGTCGATCACCACATATTGCCATCCGCTCGGCTGCAGGTGCGTATGAAGCCACTCGACATTTTGCTTGAACTGCGCCTCGGTAATCGTCATTCCATAGGAATCCCAGCTATTCCAGCCCATCGGCGGGGTGGTTGCGACTTGCGGATAGAGGCCCATTGGCAGCAAAACAATGACGGTGAGCAGCAAAACGGATCGACGCATTCGGATTCCTCCAGGAGCAGGACTCTAACGGCGAGAAGTATACCGAACTATGCTGCAACCCATCTTTCTGAATTGACAATTGTTTCCTGGCTGCCTAGATTAACGTAGTGCGAAAAGCGTTATTTAAATCGTTTTATATCGAGACAAAGTGGCATAATACTGAGCGGAGAACCGAGCGGGTTTGATTGGTCTTGAAACCGCCTGCAACGGTAAGATATGGAACGGGAATGCTGATGTTAGGTATGGTAGATATCGTAAGGAAATTTGCCCCGGGCAGCGACAATGCAGCCAACGTAACAGGTTAAGAAGGCAGGAGAGCGATGGGGAACGGCAGGCAGATGACATTTGGAATGATCGTTGGGAATCGTGGGTTTTTCCCCGATCACCTGGCCAAGGAAGGCCGCGAGGAGATGCGCAAGGTGCTCGAGGGCGCAGGGATTCGAGTGATTGCGTTGAGTCCGGAAGAGTCCAAGTACGGCGCCATCGAGACACATGAGGAGGCGCGCCGCTGCGGGGATTTGTTTCGCCAGCATCGCGATGAGATTGACGGCGTCATCGTTACCTTGCCGAATTTTGGTGACGAACGCGCCATTGCCGATGCCATGCGCTATTCGACGCTGAAGGTGCCGGTACTGGTGCAGGCCACCCCGGATAAAAGCGCGAAGATGACGATTGCCTTTCGTCGCGACAGCTTCTGCGGCAAAATGTCGGCCTGCAACAACCTGATGCAATATGGCATTCCGTACTCGCTGACCAAACTGCATACGGTCTCGCCCAGTTCCAACGGATTCAAAAGGGATCTGGCCTGGTTTGCCGCCGTCTGCCGCGTGGTGCGAGGGCTGCAGAACCTGCGTATCGGTTCGATCGGCGCGCGTCCGGCAGCATTCAATACGGTCCGCTACAGCGAAAAGCTGTTGGAAGCGAACGGCATCTCGGTTGAGCCCATCGATCTGTCAGAGATTCTGGGCCGCATCGACAGACTGAAGGATGGGGACAGCAACGTTGAAGCCAAGCTGGCGGCGATTAAGAAGTACGTCAAGACGTCGGCCGTGCCCGAACCGGCGCTGGTCAAAATGGCCAAGCTAGGATGGGTAATCGAGCAGTGGATGCAGCAGACGCAGACCACCATCAGCGCGGTGCAGTGTTGGACCTCGTTGGAAGAATACTTTGGCGTGGTGCCGTGCACCATTATGAGCATGATGAGCGAGAATCTGATTCCATCGGCCTGTGAAGTGGATGTGGTGGGTACGCTGAGCATGCATGCACTGGCGCTGGCATCGGAGACGCCGAGCGCGCTGCTCGACTGGAATAACAATTACGGCGACGATCCGGACAAGGCGGTCTGCTTTCACTGCTCCAACCTGCCGAAACATTTCTTCAACGATGTCGTGATGGATTTTCAGGCGATCATTGCGGGCACGGTGGGCAAAGAAAATACCTTCGGCACCTGCGTCGGCCGCGTCAAAGCGGGCACCATGAGCTATGCTCGGTTTTCGACCGACGACCGCAACGGCGAGATGCGCGGCTATGTCGGTGGCGGCCAATTCACGAACGATCCGCTGGAGACATTCGGTGGCGCGGGCGTGGTGGAGATTCCGCGGCTGCAGAGCCTGCTGCGCTTTATCTGCCAAGAAGGCTTCGAGCACCACGTCGCCGCCAACTTCTCTGAGAGCGCGAGCGCCGTGTATGAAGCCGCCAGCAACTATCTCGACTGGAATATGTATTTCCACGAGCCGGAAGAAGACTAGCGACGCTTCCGGCTCGTCTCTCCTCCCCGGAATATCGCTGCGGCGAGCCCGGGGCCTACCGGTGGAGAGTTCATCTCTGCGTCGAGAAAATATATTCCGTGATGCTGTGAAACGTCTGGCCGGGCTTGAGTTCGGTCGACGGAAATTTGGGTTGATTCGGAGAATCCGGGAAATGCTGCGTCTCCAGACATAATCCGGCGCGTTTCTCGTAGACATGCCCATGCTTGCCATGAGCTGTCCCGTCGAGGAAATTCCCGGAATAAAACTGAACTCCAGGTTGAGTCGTTTTGACGGTCAAAACGCGGCCGCTCTTCGGATCCACCACCTGGGCAGCCTCATGCACCGCGCCAGTCGTCGCATGGTTCAGTACAAAGTTCTGATCGTACCCCTTGGCGAATTTCAGCTGTTCATTGTCCTGATCGATCCGCTTTCCGATGACTGTCGGTGTTCGAAAATCGAATGGAGTGCCCGAAACGGGCGCCAATTCGCCTGTGGGGATCAGCCCGGCATTCACCGGAGTGTATCGATCCGCAGTGAGGGTCATCACCTCGTCCAGAATGTCCCCATTGCCTTCGCCTGCTAGGTTGAAATAGCTATGGTTGGTCAGGTTCAACACGGTATCGGCGTCGGTCGTCGCGGAGTACTCGATTTTCAGTGCATGCGCGTTCAGCGTATATCGCACATGCGTCGTCAGAGTTCCCGGATAGCCTTGATCGCCGTTCTTGCTGACGAGAGTCATTTCTACGCCGTTGGGAACTTCATGAGCTGTCCACACGCGCTTGTCGAATCCGACGGTCCCGCCGTGGAGGCTGTTGTCGCCGTCATTCTTTGGAACTTCATACTGTTTGCCGTCCAGAACAAATGTGCCGTGTCCGATGCGGTTGCCATAGCGTCCTACAATCGCGCCAAAGTAGGTCTTCGGATCACCCAGATAACCTTCAAGGGAGTCGTATCCCAATACGACATCGGCGACTTTGCCGTTGCGATCGGGCACGTCCAACGAGACCAGGCGGGCGCCGTAAGTCATGACGCGGGCCGTCACATCGCCTTCGTGCAGCGTGAATATTTCAACTGTGGTTCCATCTGGCATGGTGCCGAACACTGACTTCTTTACTTCCGCCTGCATACACAACCCCTCAAGACCCATAATGCACAACAAGCAAATATACGCGAATGCTTTACGCCTTACGGTAGAAACGTTCATCGAGCACTCCCTATTGCAAGGTCACATCAATGACCTGTATCGAATACGGTGGAAACACGTGGCGCCAATCGGAGGAAACGTTACCGATCTCACTTTGGACCGGGACGATTCTTGTGGGGTCTGCGAGTGAGTTGGTTTCCGCATCCGAATGCCCGCTCAACGTCGTCACTGCGGCCGTTCCCGTAGGTTTGTCTTTTCCGGTCAGCTGAATTTCGAGCGGCTGCGCCTTCGACGAGGCGTTGACGACGTTTACATACAGCATTCGTTTCGCTGCATCGCGGGTCACAGAAGTAAATAGTAGCTGGGGCGCACCATTTAGCGAGGATGCCGCCACTTCATTGCCAATGTGGCTGCTGAACATCACCTGGGCATAATAGCTGGGCGAGCCGTAACTTTCGAGCGAATCGTAGCCGATCAGGTCCGGAACCCATTGCGACGCGCCGGGATTGACGTTGACGAACAACGGAGCATAGCTGGACATAATAACGATGTCGCTGTTGCGTTCCAGACCCGTCAACCAGGCGGCATCCGCCAAGGCGGCTCCCATGTCTGGTGTTGGCGAGCCTTCGCGGGTCGCCCACTCTCCGACGAATATCTTAGGCCCCTTTCGATCGGTTTTGTCGTAGTGATGTGTGTCGTCGAAAAACTCCTGCGCTGTGCGATAGAAATGATCGTCGAGCACGTCCGGCATTCGGCTTTTCACCGGAGCGGTTGCGATCAGCTGCAGTTTTGGGTAGGTCTTCTTGATGGCGTCGTAGAACTGCGCGAACCTGCCATCGTAACTTCCGGATTTGTCGAATTCATCCTCGTTTCCCACTTCGACATAGGTTAGAGGGAACGGAGCGGGATGCCCGTCCTGGGCGCGAACCGCTCCCCACTTGGTTTCAGGACCGCCGCTGACGTATTCAATCTCCTGCAACGCGCTCTCGACGTACGGCGCAAGGCCCGGACCCGGCGGCACATGCTCCTGCGCCATGGAGTAGCCGGCATAGACGGCCAGCACCGGTTGCATGTGCAGGTCCTGGCACCACTCCAGAAATTCAAGCAGTCCCAATCCGTCGGAGCTGCGATAGCCCCAGGGACTGGGATGAGTCGGCCGATCGACCAGGGAGCCAAGAGTCTTCTTCCACGGGTAGCGGTCGGCAATGTGGTTGCCTTCCAGATAGTTTCCGCCGGGAAGACGCAGAAACGCGGGATGCATAGCGGCGAGCTTTTCCATCAAGTCGATGCGGTTGCCATTGGGCGTGTTTTCGTAGGTCGGCGGAAACAGCGAGACGAGGCTGAACCAGACCGTCCCCGGTTGCACCACCGTCAAAACAAGGTGGTTGCTGGCCGACGTCGCGATTTGCCCGGTTTGCAACGCAACCTGATATTGCTTCCACTCCGCTGTCAATGATGGCACGCTGGCGGTTGCGACGACCTCGCCCGTATTGTTATTCACCAGGCTCATCGTCACGGCCCCGGCCGAGTTGCGATCGGCTTTGGCATAGAAAGAGCCCGAGTAAGTCGTATTGGGTCGGAGTGGAATTCCCCAAAAGCCGTTGTTCAAGATGCCGGCCGGATCGGCATTATCGGCGCGCTTCACCGTCAGCTTCAGGCTGCTGGTTAAGGCAGAGCTGGGACCAGTGGACTTGTCGATCTTCATCGAAGCGCGGGCAGCTCCATCCCGCAGGATTCGCCAGTGGTCGGGATGATTCGGATTGTCCTGAAAGGCGCGGTTGCGGATCAGCTCCGCATAGATTCCGCCGTCATAGGAATGATTGATTTCCTCGGTCATCAATCCATACAAGGTGGGGCTGACCTGGGCCACAAATGTGTCCGTCTGAATTTTCAGCACGGCTCCGGCTTTCGGGGTCTCGGGCTGTTGCGCGAGCAACAACGGTACCAACGTCACGATGCCGACGATGGTTCCCCCCAGGCGGTAAATCGATCGAATCATGACGCATCCTCCTTCGCAAAATCAATCCATGCGTTTCAGCAAACAAGTGCGCCCAAAAAAACTGCGGCGCAGCGAACATCCGGCCACGCACTTGTGTGTCCTTGCCACTCTATCGAGAATTGGCGAAGGATGCGAATCGGCGCGACTGAATCGATTCAGTTCTGTCGCGCGGGACTGTAGAGAACTCGGACCAGCGAGCGTGAGCCACGAAAGTGATCAATGCCGCAGCCAGGCCCCACAAACCCTATCCGTTCGTTAACGTTCCGCGTGTCATCCGTCGATAGTCAGGACATACGCGGATGAAATTTCTGAGTTGCAGCCCAACCGGACGGCAATTGTTCCATAAGACAGCCGAATCTGCGGCGTTGTCCAGCGCAGAGGGTCAAAACCCGATTCAAGAAAGCAGAACGGATTGGTGAGGAAACAGGGTATGGAAGAAGTGATGAACGGACCCGGCGCGGAAGATTTGTGTCAGGCGATCTGTCGAGCGACAGAGCAGGTATTTGCCACCATGCTGAATATGGAGATCGAGCCCGGTGCGCCGATCTTTGAGCATGATTTCCCCGGACATTTCGATGGCGTGGTTTCCTTTGTCGGCATGGCCGGCGAATGGCTGGGAACCGGCGGCCTTTGTTGTAGCCCATCGTTTGCACGCCGGATTGCTGCCAGCTTCTTGATGATGGAATTTCCCACCGTCGACGACGACGTGTTGGACGCCATCGGCGAGCTGACCAACATCATCATCGGTAACGTAAAAGGAACCATCGAGCAATCCGTTGGCCCGATGGCGTTGAGCACTCCCACCTGCATTGTGGGGCAGGATCTGACTGCTCGTTCGCTCGGTCGGCACCGCTGGACAGTCATCCGCTTTCACTGCGGTGAAGACAAGCTGGAGGTGATGATGCACCTGGTTCCACGAAGTCCGATCGACAGGGAGGCGGAGATCCGTCGGCGCATGGTGGTCGGTTCATGACACCGTGGATGGCAGACGGCGGATGGAGGCATCCGTCCTCACATTTCGATCGCTTTGGATTAGTGAAAGGAATTCTGACAGGAAGGCAGGCGCGAATCGTATGTCGAAGGCGATGGTAGTGGACGACTCACGCACAATTCGAATCATTCTGACAAAAATGTTGACGGAGCTTGGGTTTGAAGTCTGCCCGGCAGCCGACGGAAAAGAGGCGCTACAGGTGGTGGAGCGGGAGCATGGAAGCTTCTCCGCCATCATGGCGGACTGGAACATGCCGGAGATGAATGGATTGGAGTTGGTGAAGCGGCTGCGCTCCGACACACGACTGAGCGCGGTTCCCATCATGATGATCACCACCGAGACAGAAACTCGTCAGGTAATGGCGGCACTGGAGGCAGGCGCGAATGAGTATGTGATGAAGCCCTTCAGCCGCGACATCATCGCCGACAAGCTACGCCTGCTGGGTGTACTCGAGTAACCGGTAGGGTGGGGTGCACGGAGGGTTAGATCGGAGTTTTACTGTGAGCCGGGTCGCTCATGCTGGGTCTAACCCTGCCGATGTTTTAAATTTCAAGCCGTGCAGGTACGCACGTGCGTCATGAATTCGGCGAAGGAGAAACATTGATGGACAGCGCGGATGGCATGGACGAAATTGTGAAAGA
>JAJXZK010000177.1 GCA_021780095.1 Acidobacteriota bacterium
GGAGTGGGTTTCGACGCTGCTGCAGCGCCTGGGCATGGAAGAAGGCGTTCCCATTGAGTCGAAGTTGATCACGCGGCGGATCGAGGCGGCGCAAAAGGCGGTCGAAGGACAGAACTTCGAGTCGCGCAAACACGTGCTGGAATACGACGATGTGATGAACAAGCAGCGCGAGGCGGTGTATGGAACCCGTCGGCAACTGCTGGAAGGTATCGATCAGAAAGAACTGATCACGGACGATTATGTTTCGAATATTCTGAGCAGCATTCTCGACACACATGCTCCGGACAAGCTGCATCCCGATCAGTGGGACACGAAGGCGCTGCAGGATGCGGTGGTGATGCAGTTTGGCATGGACATCTCGGATGAAGGTATTGCGGTACGCGAACTGAACCGGCACGAATTGGGCGAAGCGCTGTTCACGCATTTGAAAGAACGGTACGACGCGAAGGAGCAGATCATCGGAGCGCAAGCCATGCGCTACCACGAACGCATGATCATGCTGAGTGTGCTGGATGGCCTGTGGAAAGACCATCTGCTGGCGATGGACCAATTGAAGGAAGGCATTGGATTGCGCGGCTACGGCCAGCAGGACCCGCTGATTTCATACAAGCGGGAATCCTTCGAAGCGTTCGAAGCCATGATGAACCGTTTCCAGGAAGACACTGTACGCTTCCTGTTCCGAATGCAGATCATGGGGCCGGACGGGAAGGAAATCTCCATCCCGGCGCGGGTTCATCCGCAGTCGGTTGTGTTCAGCGGAGGTTCTTCAAATGCAACTGAGCCGGGACCGGCAGCGCTGCCCGGCGGTGTGGGCGGAAGCCATGGTGCTGGACTGAACGGCGGATCGTCAAATGGAGTTGCGTCGTCGATTCCGGTTCCCACGCGTGCGCCTTCGACCACCATCGATTCACTGGAAGAGGAATTTCAGCGGCGCAAGAAGCGTGAGTTGCAGCAGGCACGCATGGCCGGGGCCGGCGAGGCGACGGAAACCGCGCAGCGGCGCACTGGAGAAAAAGTCGGGCGCAACGATCCTTGTCCTTGTGGGTCCGGGAAGAAATTCAAAAAATGCCATGGTGTGGATGCCTAGGGCGAGGCACTTAGGGGCTGAAGCCCATCTGTTTGGCGCCCTTGGCCCCGATGGAAGACCAAAGGATGAGGGTACCCAGATTTTGTTTGTGGCTGGCCTGAAGATACATTCAGGAAGTTCGATGTTTGCGTCGATCGATCAGGAAATTGCTTTGCTGCCGCGCGAGGAGCGGTAAATCTGCGCTCCTAGAATGCCCCCGGCAATCGCGAACAAGACAATCAGCACAGACAAGAAGGCCATGGTCAGCAGGATTAAGCCTATGCGACCTTCGGCGGACAGCCAGAAATTTGAAAAGGACGCGACAGGGGCCTGCGGGTCCATGTTGGCTGCGCGGGCTGCTGCCTGCTTCACAACGGAGGTCAACTGGGTGTCAATCAAGTTGCCCTGGTGCAAGCCATAACGCTGGATGACCAATAATACGGAGTTGGCGGCAAAGGCTACCGTGGCCGCAATCAGGCCCAGCAGTCCACCGACGCGAGCGCCTACGCGGGGGCCCAGCAGTGTGAGAGGGCGACGTCGATGATAGATGCCGATGGCCACCACCGCACCAGCAGCCACCCAGAGGACACTTCCCACGGCCAGTAATGCCGACAGGATTCCAACTGCGGTACCGATCAGGGCGGCAATTCGTATCGCCATTTTCCAGGAAAGAGAAGCGCTCGATCCGGCGGCGCCGGCCTGAAGATTCACGGTGACTCCCGGCATCGTCTGGAGGGCTTCGCTCTCATCTGCGACATAGCGAATCTGGGGCGCACCACACGTCTGGCAATAATAGTCTTCCGGTTCGAGGGTGGCGCTGCAGCGGTTGCAAACCAAGTCCATATGTTGAAGCTAAACTACCATCGCATCCGCTGCAATCGACACGGGGGGGAGCTGCGCTAATCGGTTTGACCTTTATGGGGCAGCTGGACAGAGACGATTGAGAACTTTGTGCCGTCCGAAATCGGAGTGAACTCAATGATGTGCTGATTGTCAGGAGAGCCTGCGAGCAGCTTAATGTCGCCCGTGATTTTTGGAGTACCGAGGTTGACGTGATTTTTTGAGGAGCCGGTGTCCATGCTGACGTCGTATTCGTGATCGTTGGCGCAGGTAAGTCCCTGGCTCGTTGCGACAGGTTGTCCCATGGGCTTCTTGTCTTTGCAGGTGAGGACATCGCCGTAGGAGGCCATGGCCTTCTTGTAAAACGCGACCACCTTAAACTCGGGATCGTTGCTCTGATACTCCGCCGCTTTGACATGCAATTGCCACTTGCCAAAACTCATATGGATATCCGCGGCACCGGAGTCCTTACCATGGTCGCCCGTCGCGACGGCACCGGGGTAGATGGGCAGGCCCACATCGACTGCAGCGGCGGAGTTGGTGCGAACGTCGAGACCGCCGATGGGTGTGTGCAGATGGACATTTTCGGCGTCGCCATTCTTGTGCTCGTTGACGGAGCAGCCGGATAGGGCGAAAAGCAAAAATCCAACGGAGAGCGCAGCGATTGAGAAGTGACGCCACACACGCTTTGTTGCGATGCGGAGGTATTCCCGACAAGCAGGCGGGTTACAGTTCTCGAGGTTTTTTACAGCCATGCAAAGGCCCTCCAGCAGTGAAATGAATGCACGCTGTGATCTAAAGATACGCTGCGGGATTCCGAGAAGTTCATCTGGAGAGGGGTGAAGGCGCATTTTTCTGTTGACATTGTTGCGCTCCTCCCACTATATATAGTGGGACGCCACTTATAAGCGCAACTCTTAGGGCTCGTAAGACAAACAGCTTTTCGGGAGAAGAAGCTGCCGGAGGCAAAATGCTCCGAGCTGTGCAGCGAAGTGGCGACCTTCTGCAACACACCAGGCAACGGCCTTGCAATTTTTGCGAGGCCGTTTTTTTCTACGCCTTGAAGTGGGAGGGTTGGTGCGTAGGATAGCGTTTCACTGGGAATTTCGGAGGATCGGGGTGCGATGGCGGGGCGGAGGAGTTTTCATCCGGTGAAAAAGAGGATTGGGTTGGGGGATCATTTCGCGACCGGCAATTCGTCCAATCATAGTTCAAATTGAAATCTGGAGGCAGTTGAGGTGAGGAACCGTCCGCGTGCGTTCTTTCGTCGATGTTCGTCGAGCGTGGCGATGGCGCTGCTGCTGGGATCGGCTCCCGCATGGGCCGCTGCGGGGGATCCACCGGTGCGGGTGGCGCGGCTAGCGCATTTGACAGCCCACGTCTCGCTGGAGCCAGCGGGAACCAACCAATGGACACATGCGGCACCGAATCGTCCTTTGACCACGGGAGATCGTTTGTATGTGAATCACGAGGGCCACGCGGAGTTGCAGATGGGCGAGCTTGCGGTGCGGGCCTGGAGATTTACGGATGTGAGCATCGTGAGCCTCGCGAATGGCGGAACGCAACTGGCGGTGGCGCAGGGAAGTTTGCATGTGCGGACGTTCGGCTTACGCGCGGACACGCCGGTTGAAGTGGATACGCCGAATGGCGCGATCACGGTGACCCAGCCGGGCGATTTTCGACTGGACGTGTATACCAACGGCGGCGGCACGCTCGTGACCGTGGATGCCGGCGCGGTGCAGATCGGCGGCCCGGGGGTGGCAAAGATTCTGGGCGCGGGTGAGAGCGTACACCTGGTGGGAAGCAATCCGATTCACGTGCTTGTGCAGCGCATGCCAGGAAAAGATCCGTTCGACATCTGGAGCCTGCAGCGCGACCGTGCATTCTTGAGCTCAGAAGCGCGGCGATATGTGAATCCGGACATGGTCGGATCAGAGGACCTGGATGCATACGGGAAATGGTCGGACACGCTGGATTATGGTCCGGTGTGGTATCCGTCGAATCTTCCGGCAGGTTGGTCGCCGTATTCGAATGGGCGCTGGGCGTGGGTCGGACCGTGGGGATGGACCTGGGTGGATGCGGATGCATGGGGATTCGCGCCATTCCATTACGGGCGATGGACGCACCTGGGGTCGCGGTGGGGTTGGATTCCAGGGCCGTCAAGAGTCGCTCCGGTATATGCGCCAGCGATGGTTGCGTTCGTGGGTGGCGTGAGCTTATCCGGAGAAGGAGGCAAGCCGCTGGCTGGGTGGCTTCCGCTGGGAGCGGGAGAGCCCTTCTATCCAGCGTATGCGTGCAGCCGTGCTTGCTTTGCTGCAGTGAACCTGACGAATGTAAGCGATGCGCGTTCAAAACTGCATCGCGCAAGTGCGTCCAATTATTTTGCCTACTACCATACGCTCGCCGGATTTCGCTCCATTCGCTACGCGCATCAGAAGACGGCGACGATTGCGGTTCCGTCGGATCTATTTGCGGCTGGAGGAGCGGTGACACCCGGGACGGTGACGCATCCCGATGCGCTGCAATGGAGGTCTGCGCGGATCCTGTCGCATCCGCTGGTGGCACCGACGATACAGAGCGTTGTTCCGCAGCCGGTGAGTTCCGTGCCTGTTCCTGCGGAGAGGACGCCTGTGATTGTGGCGCTCAATTCTGGAACGGCGACGGCACCGCAGAGCGGGGTGGGGGCATCCGCGGCGCAGCCTAGAGGAGGGTTTTGGTTGATCGCCCGGACGCGGCCTCCCGCGGCCGGCCCGACGCTGGAACAACAGTTGCCGGCGCTGCGGAAGAATGCCGGACGCCCGCTCGATCCGGGTCAGTTGAAAAACCTGTCGGCGGGGGCTGTGGCGGGGCCTGTTACGGTGGGGGAGTTTCCGCCGGAGAGCACGGGATCGACGCACCCAACCAGTCGACGTGCGGGAGTGAAATAAAGCCGAGCGATCGATGGGGCTCGGACGATGAAATCGAGAGTGAGATTTTCATTTCCGATTTTTTGGTGGAGGAAGAAAAAATAGGTGCTGCGCAATTGGCCGGTGACAACTTATACTTTGGATAAGGTCGCAGATTGTGACCATCGATAGGCGCAGGGTTTGAAGCGACTCGAGATGACGTGCGGCGCAGCCAGCACAAAGAGAATGAAGTCTGTTCTCGCTTCAACGGTGAAATGTTTGATGCATCTCTGCCTGGGGAATTGGGGAGTCTGATGGCACAACCGCAACCCGCCCGACGCAAGATGCAATCCGTGAAGACGCCTGTCTCCATCCCAGACAAACTGTATTTTCGAATAGGGGACGTTGCACGCCTGTGCAGCCTGCCCACGTATGTGCTGCGTTTTTGGGAGACCGAATTCCCGCAGCTGAAACCGCATAAAGGCGGCAGCGGCCAGCGGCTTTATCGAAAGCGCGATGTCGAAATTGTTCTCGAGATCAAGCGATTGCTGTACGACGAAGGATTCACGATTGCCGGAGCGCGTAAAACTCTGGCGGAGAAGCGCACTGCATTGGTGGCCGTCGATTCGCAATCTGCAACGGCGCCGCACCCAATGCGACGCAAGACAGATTTCATCACTGCACCGAGCCCGGCAAAGGCTGGCCGCGGCGCAGGAATTTCGGCTGTGGGATCGAAGAGTGCAGCCGTGAGTCCAAAGTTCAATGAGCTACGCAAAGAGATGCGTGCCCTGCTCTCGATGCTCGGATCGGACGCGAGCCACAAGGCCGCCGCGAGCCACGCTGCGGTTGCTTCTGTGCCCGTCGCACGCAAGAAAAAGGGCCGCGAGGTCGCGGACGCGCCGACACTGTTCTAGTGCATTGTCAATGTTACTGTAATTCGGGCTTCGTTCTATCCCACCCTAGCTACGCTAGGATGGGGCACCCATAACATCACGCTATCCGTGAAAGCATCGTCGGCGATTCATGGCGACCGTGATACTTTGAATCGCTTTGCTCTAGAGGGTTAGAAAGTTGACGGCATGATTCAGCCAAAAAAAGGGCCCCTCGTGTGAGGGGCCAATCTGCCTTGGTTCTCTCTTGTGTGAGAGCTTTTGAGTCAACCTTGTTTTTTATTCTGTCGAGCTTGGCTGCGACGCAGTCCCATTCGAGGAGGACTGCGCGGTACCGGACTGCGCCGCGCCGGTTGTTGAGGCACCAAGGTTCGACGCACTCAAGGTTGACAAACTGTTATGCATCAGTGTGACTTCCACGACGCTGCCTCGGTGGGTTTTGCTGGAATCGCTCACGGTGAGGGGAGCGTTGCCTAACCCAATCTGGCGAATCTTGTAGAGCGGGACGTGACGGTCTGTGACGAGGTAACGTGTCACGGCCGCGGCCATATTGTGGGAGGCGGTAATGCCTGCCTGACCACGAAGCGTTGAATACCCTTGGACGTCGATCAGAGCTCCGCGCTGCCCCTGAAGCTGGCTGACGAGTTGATCCAGCGCATCTTTGGAGTTCTGGCCGAGCGGACTGTGACTGTTGCGGAAACGAATCTCCACACTGGTGACGGTCTGATATTGATCCAGATTGCTGACAGCGGTTCCGATGGCAGCGGTCTGCGTGCTGGCCTGCTGCGCCGTTTGCTGTGCCTGGTTGGCGGTGTTGCCGGCCACGGTGGCGTGCTGATCGGCGGTATTCGCCGTGTCTTGAGCCTTGCTGATGCCAGCCTGAGCACGGGCGTCAACATCCTTGATGTCGCGTGCGTTTGCGGCGGAAACCTGATCCAGCTCGTTCAACCGGTCTTTTACCGGGTTCAGCTGTCGACCCACCCACTTTTTGCGGGCCATCGGGTTCAGGTGCCCCCAGAAGCCCTCGTGGGATTGCATCTCCAGCGGCGGCTGACCCGTGCCAGTCATCGCAGCGTTGCCGGACGTCGAAGCAGCGGTCGAGGTACCGGTTTGCACCTGGGCGTTAGATGCTGACTGTGCCATAAGCGGGAGCGCGGTACTGGCGGCGAGTACTACCGTTGCAATTCTGAGCAAACTTTTTGAATTGGACGCTTTCATCACTTTTCCATAACCGTGCCGTGCTACTGGCACTTGGTAATGCCATTCCTAATTGCAAGCGCGGTGCCAAAGAGGAGGTGGGGCAAAACGGCCTTGAAAATCTGGTCAAATGATTGATTCTAAGGAGGAGAAGAGGAGTGTCAGGGAAGTTAGAGGAAATCCATCGATGAGAGGGTGGCGGGAATCGCGTAAAACCTGCTCGTGACTCGGCAAAAAGTACCTCGTAAGGCCGCCAATGAGGGCCGCTCGTACGTGGTCCGGACGACTTATGGCCGGGTGCTGACGTCGGCGATGCGAAGCTGAGGTGCTGCCTGATTCCACATGGGGGAGACGTTGTCGAAGACTAAGCGAAAGTCCTGACTTTTGCCTGGGGCTAAGGGAGCGGCGCTGATGGGCTGCGTATCCACATAGGGATCGCGAGAACGGACGAGACTAACGGGCGCCTGCAATATCTGAGGGGCGTCACCGGTTTCGTTGGGGAACGCGGCCTGAAGGGTCATGGAGATGATGGTGCGATTGCCCCGATTCTCGATGGTGCCGTCGATGTAGGTGAGTTGATCGCCGGCGAAATTGCTGGCCTGGCTGACTTGGACATTGCCTAGAACCACGTATTTTGCGTAGGGGTCGACGCGATTGCCGTTGGAGTTGGCGGCTGGCCGCCCCAGCCAAAACGCCAGGCCGATGCCACAGCAGATGACAACCAGCGCGACAATCCACGGAATCCAGTTACGTTCGACCCCCTTCGCTTCACTATTGGTTGAGGGGCTTTCGGCAGCGAAAAGAATGGGCTCGCGATGCGGGGCAGGATTCTGAGATGGTCCCGATTCTGGGTCGTTCATGCGCCGATTGTAACTCGCCTGGAGGGTGGCGGAAATATTCCCGCAGCGGGCGTCAACAATGAAAAAACAGAAAATGGACTTAAGAACCGAATCCGTTTGGCCGAAACAGACGTCATAAGTACAGCACCAGAGTCGAGTGAATGAATGCGGCCCCGGCCGTGACCGTCGTTTCGACGGTACCAGAGGAGCGAACTATGTTGCGGGCTCTCAAGAAGCAAAGGCGAAAACGCTCAGTCCATCCGCAAGGGGACACCATCTATCGTGCGGCTGCCCTAGCGGCGGCGTTGATGGTGTTGGCGGCTGCACCGTTTTTTTGATTTGGGCGAAGGCGGTTGTATGGCTGGGGTCCAAACGATCGCAGATGGCGGTCGCACGAATGAACTTGCTGTCGTGAGAGTTTGCGTCGTGAGGAATGTCGCGAACTAGAGAAAACTGGCGCGGCGCACTGTTCGGCGAAAATCATCCCCCTGCATAAACACCGGGATGCACATTTCCTGCAGCCGCGATCGCATGCGTTCTCCGATGCGATCTCCCAGCGTTTCTTCTCGCCTGGCCCGGACGGCGGCATTGCCGGGCGTCGCGCGAGAGACATCTCGATCGGTCACGGAAGAGGACGGAGCTTGCAACATCGCCGACGGCTGATTGGGATAGTTGGTGGTGATCAGCGTGGTTCGTTTGTCGTTGTAGCGCGTGTTCAGGATGTGCGCGACTGTATCCCAAACCCAATCTGTCGGCTTGACAGCGCCCAGCTCATCCAACAGCAATACTTCCGCCTCAAACACGGGGCGAAGAATCTCGAGCTCCGTGGTGGCGACTTGCGGATTGTAGGAGTTCTGGATCTGCTTGAGCAGGTCGCGATAATCGCAAAAAATTCCGGTGGCGCCGCGCTGCTCAACCATTTCTCGCAGCAAGCCGACCGCGAGATGGGTTTTGCCGCAGCCGATGCTCCCGGTCAGCAAAAGACCGCGTCCGGCGGTTTCTAGGGGATAGCCGTCGGCAAAACGGCGGGTGGTCATCAAGGCCACGCCGAGCGAGGGATCGGCACCGCGAAAGCCAGTGTCGAAGCTTTCCAGTGAGCAGTGGGTATAGCGCTGGGGAATACGGGCTTTCTGCAAGCGTAGGGTCGCCTTTTTCTCGATGCGACAGGAGCATTCGGCGGCGAATTGTTCCCCGCCGCGACGCACCATGGTGACGCCGATGCCGCCGCAGTGAGGGCAGGTGGCGGCGGGATTGTCGGCGAATTTTTCCATGGTGAACGATTCCGGATTTCGGCTGCTTTTTCAGTATCGCAGGCCGGGGCAGGATCGATGGCGAATTCCTGGATTGCAGGCTGTGGGAATCTCGCATAAACTAGAGGTTAGCGTTTTGAGAAAGGTTTTAGTCACCATGCCGAAGCAAGGAATTCATCCGAATTACGAAACCATCCGCGTGGTATGCGCGTGCGGTCACAGTTTTGAGACCCGTTCGACCCATAAGGGCGACATCCACATGGAAATCTGCTCCAACTGCCACCCGTTTTTCACTGGCAAGCAGAAAATGATTGATACCGCCGGTCGCGTGGAGCGCTTCCGCCGGAAATATGCGCAGTCGGACTCCTCGAAGGCAGAGGCAGCCGCCGGGACCGCGAAGTAGCGGCGTTCGCATTTGAAATACACTGAGGCCTCCGCCGCGGCGGGGGCCTTTTGGTTGGCCCAGAAGCAAGTCAAAGGCGATGAAAAAGCATTGGGACAATCCGGCGGAGCATGTGATGCCTGAGAGGGTTCGCGTTCCTGCGTCGCTGCAGATCGGTTCAGTTTCGATTGCGCCGGCGACGGTGCTGGCGCCGATGGCGGGCGTGACGGATACGGTATTTCGCCGATTCATTCGCAATGCGAGCTTGTTCCATGAGGGCGCTGGATGCGAGAGCTCGTCGACGGTTTTTTCCGATGGCATTGAAGCCAGCGTGACCAATCAGCAGTCGGGCTGCGGGCTGATCATGACGGAGTTCACCTCGGCGGATGGGCTGTCGCGCATGCGCGAATCGAAGCGCAAGCGGTACCTGACGTACTACGAAGATGAACATCCAATTGCGGCGCAACTGTTCGGATCTGACCCGGAGACGTTGTCGGAGGCGGCGCGCATTGTGGAGGATGCGGGTTTCGACATTGTGGATTTGAACCTGGGATGTCCGGCGAAACGCGTCGTCAGCTGCAATGGCGGCAGCGGACTGCTGCGGGATCTGCCGCTGATTGCGCGCATTTTTGAGCGGGTGCGAGCCGCGGTCAAAATTCCATTCACCGTGAAATTTCGCATGGGGTGGAGTGACGACAACATCGTCTGTGTGGAGCTCGCCAAGCTGGCGGAGTCGAGCGGGTTGAATGCTGTGGCGCTTCATGCGCGAACGCGTGAACAGGGCTACTCCGGGCAGGCGCGATGGGAATGGATTGGGGCCATCAAGCAGGCGGTGGCGATTCCGGTGATTGGCAATGGAGATATTCGCACGCCGGAGGATGCGTGCGCGCTGGTGGCTGAGACGCATTGCGATGCGGTGATGATTGGTCGCGCTGCGCCGGCGAATCCGTGGATTTTTCGCCAAATTGCGGAGTACACGGCCAGCGGCACCTACACCCAGCCCACGGAGTTCGATCGATACAACTTGATTCGCACGTATTTTTCCATGCTGCTGGAGCAGGAATTTCCGGACGCGACCGGCAAGATGAAGCAGTTTGCTTCCTGGTTTACCCATGGAGTTCCCGGCGGCGCGGGGTTGCGCAAGGCAATTTATGAAGCGAAGACGGGGCCGGCAATTATTGACGCGGTTGAAAAGTTCTTTGCTACGCGCACGCACGCGGCTCCTGTCGATACTGCACGCGAGATGGAAGCATCCGTGTTGCTGCAATAGCGTCGACGACCATACGCATCATCTCTCGCGGCGCTTGCGGAAGACGACTCGAATCTTTTCCCGCCAGCGCTCGTCGAGCGCGATCAAGGTCCAGTCCACCTCCGGTGATACATAGCGCAACACCACTTCTGTTGCGGGATGAATGCGCAGTGCGGGCGCGATGAGATAGAGAAGTGGCGCATCGGCGCGAAGTTGCTTGCCAGGGAAATATCCGAAGCGTTCAAGGTCGCCTTTGGCCGCGGCGCTGCCCGGCTTGTCTGCGATCGGGCGATGATGCTGACGCACGCGTACCCAATAATCCAGCGACTGCAATGCCAGGTGCAAATCCTCATCCGCTTTGATTTCGACCACGACCAGGCGGCCCTCTCGACGCACGCCGAGCAGGTCGAGCACGGCGCGGTCCGCAGCGGAAAACGCCGGGACCTGGGCATATACGGGCTGTGGCTCAATCATTGCATCGACGGAATCGAGCGAGCGTCGCAACATGGATTCCAGCCATCGTTCTGGCTGTTGACGATAGAGCGAATCGCGTTTGTCGCCTCTGGCGCGCCTGCGAGCGGTTAGTTCGCCGACCATTTCGCGCAGCTTAGGGGCCGATTCGGCGGTCAGGAGGGCGGCGTTGACTCCGCTGCCAAAGAGAATTTCTTCCGATCGCGCAAAGTTGTTGTTCGATGCGCTGGTGCGGACACGGGCAAACTCGAGGCCGTTCCACAGCAAGCCGACTTCGCTGCCGCTGCGGAATACGACTTCCATTTCTGCGGCGGCATGGGCTGGAAGCAGCGCCTGCACCCGCTGGATGGCAGACTGAAAACGCTCGTGCGCCGCAATTGTGTTCGGTGCATGCACCAAGCGAGATTCGAAATTACCCTGATCGCTATATTCGCGCTGGTATAGTTCTTCAGTTTTTTCGTCGAGCTCGTACAGTTCCCATTTAGCGGCGCGAGAATCCATCCAAGCCATGCGAGCCGCGGTTACGGCGGACTTGCCGCGAGGAAGAATCACGCGCAACCCTTCGTAAAGGCGTCGGCCGCCACTGTGCTCCCGGCAGTGATGCAGCCACAAAACACCGAGCGTCAGAATGCCGTCGATGAGGGACTGACTTTCTTCGCCGTTGATGGCGATTAAAGCCCAGGCGCAATTGCCGCGTACCAGGCTTCCGCGCGCATAGGAGGGGCCGAAGCTGCGCTCCAGATCCATCGCGGTGCGCAAGCCTTCTACCTGGAAGTCAGGAAAATAGCGGGGAAGGATCCGCTCCAGCAGCGGAATAAAGCGGGTTCGAATCGAGTCCCGCTGCGATGGAAGGCGACGCTGTTGCGGCTGCAGTTCCAAGGTTTGCGGCTTGGACTGGCCCATGCGCAGCACATGGAGACGCAGGCCGGTTTTGCGCACCTTGATATCGATGACGTGGCGAACGCAGTTGCGTTCTTCCGACCACACATGCAACACGCAGTGGCCATGCTCCGTCGCGACGGTGGCGGTGGCGAGTCGCAGATCGAAAAGGATACGGCCATTTTCCAGCAGCACAGAAGCAGGCTGTTCATCGAAAAAAGTTTGCAGCTGCCGCGCGAGCTGATCTGGCGTGGGTCCGTCTACCATCCCATCCGCTCACGCAGCGACGTGATATGGGCGGTGTGATGTCGGCCATGCCATCCGTAGAGCGCGGCGACCTGTTCAATGCTCTGGTTGCCGGATTCGGGATGTTTGTAGCCGCGCTTCGACCAGCCGGATTCATCCAGCGAGCGGAGCAGCACGACCCAGCGCGTGTGCAGAGAATCGAGGAGTTGCAGCGAGACGTCGACGGGCAGCGTGCGTGCGTCTTCCAGCTCCGCCCATAGGTTTTCTTTGTACGGAGTAATCGTGGGCCAATCTTCGGTGAGCGCAAGCCGGGTACGAGCCATGGCTTGCATGTGGCTGTCGGCGATATGATGGATGGTTTGGCGAACCGTCCAGCCGCCGTCGCGATACGGCGTATCGAGCTGGGATTCGGAGAGACCGGCGACAGCAGCGCGCAGTTGTTTTGGCAGTTCGGCGATTTTCTGAATGGCTTCTTCGCGCTCCTGTTGGGTCAGGGTGGCGGGTCGCACAAATTTTCCAATGGGATGGCGCAGATCGTTGTTCATGCCATCCACGCTACCATGGAACACGGCCACAGAGCACTCAAGCGACCGCGCCCAGCGGTATCGAATGTGTGGCGGCAATGCGTCGTTCCAGGTTGGGCTGAATCTAAAAGATAGAATTGAATCACGTGGGTGCTGAGGGGCCGGGTCACCGCGTCATTCTGAAGGAGTTATTGTTATGCAACCTGCATCCGCCGACACTCGAAAGTTTTTTTACGAACACCTTGGCATCAACGAGCGGCTGCTGGAGCAGTGTTTGTCCGCGGCGTTGTCGGCGGGCGGCGATTATGCGGATCTCTATTTCGAGTACATTACCGCCAGTTCGCTGATGGTGGATGAATCGCTGGTGAAATCCGCGAGCCAGGGAATCAGCGCGGGTTGCGGATTGCGTGTGGTTTCAGGCGAGCGCACCGGGTACGCATACACAGACAATCTCTCTCCGGAACGGCTCTTGCGCGCCGCGCATACTGCGGCGCTGATTGCGAGCGGGCCGTCGAAGCAGCAGGTACAGGGTTTCCGCGAAGCGCCGTCGGCTGGGCTGTATACCGTGGCGGTTCCGGGGGCCGATTCAGAAACATCGGCGAAGCTGGCGCTGATTCAGCGGGCGGATCGCGCGGCGCGGGCGTATGACACGCGCATCGTCCAGGTGCAGGCCAGTTTTGGCGACGAATTGCGGCGGATTCTGGTGGCCGGATCGGATGGAAGTTTTGCGACCGACACGCAGCCGATGGCGCGGTTGAATGTTTCCGTGATCGCGAAAGAAGGCGACAACATTGCGCGCGGGAGTTCGGGTGGGGGTGGCCGTGTGCTGCTGGATTTCTTTCTGACGGACAAAACGCCGGAGTATTTCGCGCTGGAAGCGGCGCGGCAGGCTGTTTTGCAACTGGGGGCGGTGCCTGCTCCAGCCGGAGAAATGCCGGTGGTTCTGGGGCCGGGATGGCCGGGAGTGCTGCTCCATGAAGCGGTCGGACACGGGCTAGAAGCGGATTTCAATCGCAAGAAAACGTCGGCGTTTGCGGGTCTTGTCGGGCAGATGGTCGCGAGCCCCAAAGTGACGGTTGTGGATAACGGGACCATGCCGAATCGCAGAGGGAGCTTGAACGTTGACGATGAAGGCTCGCCGACGCAGGAGACGGTGCTGATTGAAAATGGCGTGCTGAAGGGTTACATGAGCGATAAGCTTTCTTCGCGGCTGATGGGCATCGCCGACACCGGCAACGGCCGCCGCGAAAGCTATCAACACATCCCGATGCCGCGTATGACCAATACTTACATGCTGGCGGGCGAGGACGATCCGGAAGACATTATCCGCAGTGTGCAGCGGGGCTTGTATGCAGTGAATTTCGGCGGCGGCCAGGTGGACATCACCAACGGAAAATTTGTGTTCTCCGCGTCGGAAGCCTACCTGATTGAAGATGGAAAGATCACCGCCCCCGTGAAGAATGCGACCTTGATTGGTAATGGACCAGAGTCGTTGAAGTATGTGTCCATGGTGGGGAATGATCTGAAGTTGGATGAGGGCGTGGGTACCTGCGGTAAAGCGGGGCAGAGCGTTCCGGTTGGGGTGGGTATGCCAACCATCAAGCTGGACAAAATGACTGTCGGCGGGACGGGAAATTAAACGACTAGGTCTCTGACCGCATATTTTCGTTGTGAGGATAGGAGAATCCCAGGTCTCAAAATCGAGACCTGGGGCACCCAGGAGTTTTGGTAACACTTGATTCGAAAAATGCCTCTAGAAGGACATTGTTTGTGAAAAATGCAACTGCCACTGTTTCTGAAAGCACGATTTCGGCCGAATTTATAACTGACATTGTTACAAAGGCATTGCGCGCCGGAGCCAGCGATGCAGAAGCTGTGTTTTCTGAAGGCGATGAGTTTGAAACCCTGGTGCGTTTAGGGCAGGTGGAGCAGCTGAAAGAAGCCGGTTCACGGGCGTTGGGCCTGCGTGTGTTCCAGGGGAATCGCACCGCCTCGACCACGACCAGCGACCTGACCGCAGAAGGTATCGAGAAGCTAATTTCAGGCGCTATGGCCTTGGTTCAGGTGACATCGGAAGATCCCTTTGCAGGGCTGCCGGAGCCGGAGGAATTCGGAAAGCTGGCGGAGGATCTCGACCTTTATTATGACGATGTGTATTCGTTGCCTGCGGCGGAGCGGATTGAATATGCGCGGCGCACGGAAGCAGCGGCGATGGCTGCCGATGCGCGGATTCAAAACTCTGGCGGAGGCAGTTTCGACGCTGCAACCGGGCGAAAAATATTGGCGAATTCGCGCGACTTTGTCGGCGAGGTCAGGCGATCGTCATGCTCTATTGCGGCGCAGCCGATCGCCTTATCTCCGGATGGAGGGATGCAGCGCGATTATTGGTATTCCAGCCAGCGGTCGCTGGCGCTGCTGGATTCGCCAGAGTCGGTGGGGCAAGAAGCGGCGCGGCGAACGGTGCGGAAACTGGGGGCGCGGAAGGTTCCCACGCAGCGCGTTCCGCTGGTCTTTGCGCCGGAGGTTGCCAACTCGATTCTGGGGGCGATCATCGGGGCGATAAATGGAAACGCGGTGTATCGCAGCTCATCCTTTTTGGCAGGCAAGCTGGGCGAAGTCGTCGCGGGCAGCAACCTGACGATCATCGACGATGGCACCACGCGTGGAGGATTTGGCAGCGCCCCGTTTGATGGGGAAGGCTTGCCGACGCGGCGCAAAACCGTGTTCGACAGGGGTGTCTTGACCAGCTATCTGCTGAACACCTACACGGCGCGCAAGCTCGGCCTGCGGTCCACTGGAAATGCTTCGCGAGGCTTGGCGGGCAGCCCTGGAATCAGTTGCGGAAATTTTTATCTTGAGCCGGGGGAGAAGACACCGGAGGAGATCATTGCTGCGATTCCGAAGGGTCTGTACGTGACTGACCTGATTGGACACGGCGTCAACATTGTCACTGGGGATTACTCCCATGGGGCTTCGGGGCTATGGATTGAAAATGGGGAACTGTCTTATCCGGTGGAAGAAATCACAGTCGCGGGCAATCTGAAGGAGATGCTGCACAATCTTTCCAGCATCGGAAGCGATTTGATTTTTCGCAGCTCCGTGGCGTGTCCAACAATCGTGATTGAAGGCATGACGATCGCCGGCGAGTAGAACGGGTAGAAAAGCAGGTCCCTCCGCTACGCGCGCCACAAACGGCGCCCTCCGGTCGGGATGATAATTTCCTTTTATTTCACGTATTTCTTTCTATGCGGCGGCGTCTTCGTCGGTGGGCAGGCTTTCTGCATCGACGATGCGGGCCAGGTGTACGCCAAACCAGCGCTTATCGTCGTACCAGCTTTGTTCAAGAGCATAGCCGCTTGTCTGCAGCATCTCCCCCACTTGTTCCGGGCTGAATTTATAGCTGTTCTCGGTGTGGATGGATTCTCTGCGCTTGAATCCAAAATTGCGATGGAGCCGTTCGATATGCACCATTTGATCGCATCGGCTGTCCAGGTGCATTTCGATGCGGCTCTGAGAAGCGTTCCAGATGGCGCGATGATCAAATGCGTTCAGCGCAAAATTTGCTCCCAATTCGCGATTCAAACGCGCCAGAATATTTTTATTGAATCCTGCGGTCACGCCCGCGCGATCGTTGTAGGCGGCGAGCAAGGGCGCAACATCTTTTACCATGTCTGTGCCCAATAGCAAGGCGTCGCCCGGTTGTAGCTGGGTGCGCAGCCAGCCCAATAGTTCGACTGCATCGTCCGGGTCAAAGTTGCCGATGCTGGAACCGATGTAGAGCGCCAGTTTGCGGCCCATGGCGGGAAGGTTCAGATCTTTCTCATGGGTAAATTCCGAGCAGATCGGTTGGACTTCAATCTGGGGCAGAGCAGCATGAACATTCTTCGAAGCCAGTTCCAGCGCAGCTTGCGATACGTCGACGGGAAGATACAAAGTATCGCCCTGGCGAACCATCACGGCGCGCAGCAGGGTGAGAGTTTTGCTGGCGCTTCCGGCTCCGAGTTCGACAACGCAGAGCGGCTGCTCGATCGATCCGGCTGCCTTGGCCACGATATCAGTCGCATGGCGAGAAAAAATAGACTGCTCCAGCGAGGTGAGGTAGTACTCGGGGAGGCGGGTGATTTGCTCAAAAAGGCGAGAGCCGGCAGCATCGTAAAACAGCCACGCCGGAAGAGATTTCTGTTTCGCGGACAGGCCCTCAATGGCAGCCCGAGCCACGCCCAGGCTTTCATTTGACGGTTCGCCGCGGAGAGCGATCGATGGGCTCAAAACGCCATCGAGGAGGGAAGGAAAGTTCACGCAGCTCCTCCATCCGCAGCCAAACGGATGCCGGAGAATTGCCAGCGCGTAGCCGGGGCGAAGAAGTTTCGATAACTGGCGCGAATGTGAGAGGCGGGTGTCGCTACCGATCCTCCGCGCAAAACAAACTGATTGCACATAAATTTTCCGTTGTATTCGCCGAGCGCGCCGGGGGCAGGTTTGTATCCGGGATAGGCGACGTAGGGGCTGCGCGTCCATTCCCAAACATCCCCGAAGAGTTGCGCGGGCTGGTGCGGGTCGGATTCGCCTGCCGCGGCTTGTGGATGCAGCGTTCCAGTTTCGAGCAAATTTCCGGCAACGGGGAAGTTCTGCGCGGCGTGCTCCCATTCAAATTCCGTGGGGAGTCGACAGCCGGCCCAATGGGCGTAGGCATCGGCCTCGTAATAGCTGAGGTGACAGACCGGGGTCGAGCGCAGGTCGTCGAGCGATTCCTGGCCGTGCAACGTGAATACGTCCCAGCTTCCGGTAGAGTTCTGCTTCCAGTAGAGAGGAGCCCGCCAGTTCAGGGAATGGATCGTGTCCCATCCGTCGGAAAGCCAGAATTCCGGACGCTGATAACCGCCGTCTTCCATGAAGCGAAGATATTCCTCGCAGGTTACAGGCTTGGAAGCGAGGCGAAAGGGCTGAAGAAAAACCTGGTGGCGAGAGAATTCATTGTCGAAGCCGAACCCATGGCCGCGATTGCCGATTTCAACCAGGCCGCCGGAATAGTCCAGCCATTGGTCCGGCTCGGAATCGCCACCGAGCACAGGGCGAGATTCGGCGTAGACCGGCTGTAAAGGATTAGACCAGAGAGCGTGCTTGATGTCGGTCGCGATCAGCTCCTGGTGCTGCTGTTCGTGATGCATTCCCAATTCGATGCGGTCGCGTATCTCCGCGGATGCACCTGTGGCCAACAATTGCGCGATGCCGTTTTCAACGTGGCTCCGGTAGGTCTGAATTTGCTGCAGCGAGGGCCGCGAAAAGGAAGCGCGAAGCTGCTTTTCCGGATGGCTGCCTAGGGATTTGTAATAGCTGTTAAAGAGCCACAGGAAATCCGGATGAAACGGCTTGTAGTCAGCCAAATATGGACGTAGAACGAACGTCTCAAAGAACCAGGTGGTGTGCGCCAGATGCCATTTCACGGGGCTTGCTTCGGGGCAGGACTGGACCATCATGTCTTCCGCTGTCAACGGCCGCGCCAGAGCATCGGTCATGTTGCGCACCCCTTGAAAGCGGAGCGCCAAAGAAGGCGAGCTACCTGCTAACGGTGTAACTTCCAGAATGGCCACGCGATCGACTCCTATGTGTGCGCTAAAAGCTAGGATGCACGCTGAGCAGCCGGGCAAGAGTGTATGCCACGCCCGCAGCCAGGCCGCCAATTAAAACAGTTTGTAACGCCGACTTCATCGTGCCGCCGCCGGTTAAACGCCCTTTGACGGCGCCGAAAAAGAAGAGCGCAATTAGAGTGATGACGACGGAAGCGCGCAATGCGGAGGAGGCATGCACCATAACCATATAAGGAAGCAAGGGAATAAATCCGCCGGCTATATAGGAGAAAGCGATGACGGCGGCGCTTTGGCGGGCTCTGTGGCTGGCCGGCTTTTCCAGGCCGAGTTCAAACCGCATCATAAAGTCGACCCAGGCTTTTGGATTGCGCTTCAACGCCGACAAGACGGAATCGCTCTCGGTGCGTTCGACCCCATACTCCTCGAAAATCTGGTAGATCTCTTCTTCCTCGTCGCGGGTGCGCTCGACGATTTCTGTTTCTTCGCGACGGCGTTCGCTGGCGTAATGTTCCACGTCGCTGCGGGCCGCGAGATAGCCACCCAATCCCATGGCGATGGATCCGGCTGCGATTTCCGCAAGGCCTGCCAACACAACGATGTGCGACGATCCGACCGCGCCGGAAAGCCCGGCCGCCAGGGCGAAGGGGACGGTCAAGCCGTCGGACATGCCAATGACGACATCGCGCACCAGCTCCGTGGATTCGAAATGGTCTTCTACGTGATCAGAATTCGCTACATCATGCATTCGGCGCAGTGTACCTCATTGGGATGAACATTCGTCGCCAGCCAAGCGACGCAGCCGGCTGAATCTACTTGGATGGAAGATTCAGCGATTTCGGTTCAATTTTCGCAGCTTCGAGAGTCTGGCTGCCTTTTGTCAAGAAGCCGTAAGGGCAATGGCGACAGGCTGATTGGCAGCAAAAGCCACGTTTTCGGTGGTAGGCCTCTGTGAAGACGAGATACGGGCCATCGAAATAGTAGTCCTCATCGTCGTTTTCGGGCGGATCGGATGGCTCCGGCATATTTGGATTGTAAAGGGTGGCTGGCGAGCGGGCGACCGGGAAACTGTGTCGCCAGGTCGACTAAATCTTCGCGATGCGTTGCGTTGCCGGATCGAGCGGGGTGGGGTTGGCAACGCCGCGACGACCGCGAAAGCGACTGATCAGTTGATTCGGCAGACTGGACTGGGTGAACTGCAGGACTGCCCAGGCGGAGAGCAGCCATACGGTGGTGCCGCAGGCTAGTTGCAGCAGATCGCGGGGGAAGGTGCCAGAGCGCGGCAACAGATGCACCACACCAAACAAGACTCCGAAGGAGACAATCGCCGCCGCCAGGGATTTAGCCATTTCGGCGAATTCCAATCCGCCAAACGGAACCAGGCTCTTGCGGTGCAACAGGTAAGCCAGACCCAAAGTTTGCACGAGGATGCCGCAGTCAGAGGCAATGGCCAAACCCACCACCCCCATGTGGTGGAAGAGGAACCGATAGATAGGGATGGATGCGGCGGTGATGAGTGTACTGGCGGCCATGGGAGTGAAGGTATCGCCGGCGGCATAAAACGCGCGCGCGTAAATGGCTTGAGCGGACCAGAAACAGAGCGATCCGGCAAACAGCGTGAAGTAAAGCGCGATGGAGCCGACATCCCGGTGGTGCAGTGAGCCGCCGCGCAGCACCAGATCGACGGCGGGGTAGGCCATGCCAATCATCCAGCCGGAAAGCAGGAAGGCGAAGGCATAGATGCGGGTGACGATGCGATTGACGGAGGAGGCAAACTCACGATGACGGCCCTGGCCAATCAACGCAGCGAAAAACGGCATCGACGCGGCGCCTGCTGCCTGGCCGAGGATTGCCATGGGCGTGGTGAAGAGCGTCTTGGCGTAGTTGAGTTTGGCAATGTCGCCGCGACCGCCGGAAGCAAAATAGTTCAGGATCCAGGTGTCGG
This sequence comes from Acidobacteriota bacterium, assembly GCA_021780095.1. The sequence goes on from JAJXZK010000177.1 coordinate 20,249, forward strand.
CGGAAACCAGGGAGACGCCAATCATCAACGGGATGGACATGCGTACCCAGTCGCGCAGGCCAGGGTGGGACCAGTCGAGGGAGAAGCGCAGCCGCAGCCCGATACGATGCGCGGCGTAGTAGTTCAACAGCAGGGGTCCGCAGATTGCGCCGACTAAAGCGCCGACGGCGAGCGAGGAAACGCCGAGCGCTTTGTGCAGCAGAATTCCGCCGAGGATGATGCCAAGGCTGTAGATGAGCGGCGTGACCGCCTGCCAGGCAAACTGCTTTCGCACCAGCAATACGGCGCTGAGAACTCCGCCGGCGAAGAAGCAAAGCTGCGCGGGCAGCACAATGCGGGTCATGTGCACGCATAGGGCGGCAGTTTCCGCGTCGAACTTGTGCAGGAAGATGCTGATGTAGAGCGGCGCGAAAATTTCGCCCAGGAGGATGGCCGTACCCAGAACGAGCAGCATGGTGCTGAGGATGACGGAAAGCGTCTGCTCTCCCTCGTGTTCCCGACCCTGTTCCCGATAGCGGCTGAGGATGGTGATGAACGTGATCGAGGCGGTGCCGCCTGCCAGCAGATAGGTGAGCATGTCGGGCAGTTGAAATGCGGCCGTATAGGCATCAGTGAGCGAGCCTGCGCCGAACAGGAACGCGATCACCTTGATGCGCACTAATCCAATGACGCGCGACAGCAGGGTGGAGACCATGAGCAGCAACATGGCCGAAAAGGCTGTGTGCTCATGGGAGAGGCGCAACCAGCCGGGACGGCGGAGGGATGGTTTGGGGCGGGAATCTGCGGCAGTCTTGATGGGTTCGGGATTCAGTTGTGTGTCCTCTGCCATGGATTCTCTAGGTGCGATTCCTTCGATTCTATCGTTGTGCGAATGGATCTCGGTTAGCGAAACGCAGGGGTGTCTGTGACGCGGCACGGACAGCAGATCACCAAAGTGCGTTGGCGGACACGCTGTCGCGACCGGAATCACAGCCACCACGAAACAACGGGAGTCTCCTCCATAGTATGCAGACAAAGCGTGGCAAACGACGCGCATTTTTACCAGGCGACTTGGCCGGCGTCATAGCGAAGGAATCTGCCAACCACCAGACAACGAAAGCTGAAGATACGCGGCCGCAGAAGAAGGCTGTAGTCTCGAAGTTGTTCGCTTGTGAAGGAGCTTTTTCGAATGTCGACAAAAACCATCATCGAACCCTTCCGCATCAAAAGTGTTGAACCCATCCGCTGGACCACGCGCGAGCAGCGAGAACACCTGCTGCGTGCTGCCCACTACAATCTGTTTCTGGTGCGGGCCGATGATGTGCTGATCGACCTGCTGACCGACTCCGGCACTGGGGCCATGTCGACCCATCAATGGGCGGCGGTGATGGAGGGCGATGAAAGCTATGCGGGCAGCCGAAGTTTCGATCGCTTTAAGGCGTCGGTGCAGGATATTTTCGGCTACACGCATGTGATCCCGACGCACCAGGGACGAGCGGCAGAGAGGATTCTGTTCCACGTGATGTGCAAGAAAGGGGATGTGGTGCCGAACAATACCCACTTCGACACCACGCGTGCGAATGTGGAATTTGTGGGAGCGGAGGCTGTGGACCTGCTGCTGCCGGAGGCGCGAAAACCCGAGGCGCGGCTGCCGTTCAAGGGCAATATGGATGTGGCGGCATTGGAAGAGTTGATTGCGCGAGTGGGGCGCACGCGGATTCCGCTGGTGATGCTGACGGTGACGAACAATTCCGGTGGGGGGCAGCCGGTGTCGATGGAAAATGCCAAGGCTGTTTCGGCAGTGTGTCACAAGCATGGGATTCCGCTCTATTTCGATGCCTGTCGCTTCGCCGAGAATGCGTACTTCATCCAGCTGCGCGAGCCTGGCTTCGCATCGAAGACGCCGAAGCAAATTGCGCAGGAAATGTTTGCGCTGGGCGACGGCTGCACCATGTCCGCAAAGAAAGATGGCATGGCGAACATCGGCGGATTTCTTTGCACGAACGATGACATTCTGGCGCGGCAGGAGCAGGATTTATTGATTCTGACCGAGGGGTATCCGACGTACGGCGGTCTGGCGGGGCGCGACCTGGAAGCGATTGCGGTGGGATTGCAGGAGGCGCTGGAGCAGGATTACCTGCGCTATCGCATCGCGTCGACGGCGTACCTGGGCGATCACATCAGCGAACAGGGTGTGCCGATTGTGCAGCCGCCTGGCGGTCACGCAATTTACCTGGATGCAAAAGCATTTCTGCCGCATATTCCCGTGGATCAGTTTCCGGGCGTGGCAATGGCGGCGGAGTTGTATTTGGAAGGCGGCATTCGATCCGTTGAAATTGGCAGCCTGATGTTTGCGGGAGCCGCGCAGATGGAACTGGTGCGGCTGGCGATTCCGCGGCGCGTCTACACCCAAAGCCACATCGATTATGTGGTGGAAGTGATTTTGAGAGTGTGGGAGAAGCGCAGCCAGATTCGCGGCATGCGGCTGACGTATGAGGCGCCGTTCCTGCGCCACTTTACCGCGCACCTGGAGCCGGTGAGCGAAAGCGCGGCAGCGACGGCGTGAGGAGCGGCGCGCAGTAAATTAAGCACCCGGGCCGATTGCGACAACAAAATATTGCGCGGGGACGTTCCCGACATTCTTGATGCCGTGCTGCTGATTGGAGGCGCAGAAGCCGACTCCGCCGGGGCCAATGGTTTGACTGTGGCCATTCACTGTCACCTGAAGGGTACCGACGCGCACCAGAAACAATTCAGTATGCAGATGGTGATGCGGCGGATGGGGCATGGCTCCGGGGGGCAAGGTGGTTTCGTGAAGCTCCAGCATTTCTCCGGTTGGCAATTTACCTTGCAGCACGGGGCGCGACTCCCCGCCGCCCGCGGAGCGGTGGACAGGCAGTTTGTCGAAGGGGAATACCTGGGAGTTGGAAAGCGTTTCCGTGGATTCACTCTGCAGCGGGAACGCACTCAACAGCGCGGCTGCGGGAAATAAGGCGCACAGGTCACGACGGGAAATTTCCATCGCCGTATGGTACCAAATCGGCGCGCGAAGGAAAGCGGAGTTGTGGCAGTGGGTCAGTTTGCGAAAACCCGACACCACAGAAAAGGGCTTTGACAGTCTGATGAGCGAATCGATCGATCCAGAATTGCTCCCGGCTTTGCGGACAAGGCAGAAGTTCGTTAATAAGAAGGGCGTTGATCAGGATCCATTCTCCAATAGCTTGACTTGAGCTCCGAATCCTTTATCTTCTGCCGTTCCAATTTCCATTTTCGTCAAAGTTGAGTGACTGCGGAAGCCCGCATGCGTTCCATATAAGGTCGAATAACGGTCTGAGTATCTGGCTGGCTGGTATCGCGAGATCCTCAACCACTACCTCAGGCAATATGAGACTATCCGAATCGATCGGAAACCCCGGTTGGTCTCCCCACGTATTGCGAACGCCCATGTATAGCCCGCGAGTCGTGAGTAGAGTTAAAGCCACAACCACCGGCGCATTAGCGCCAATCTCTTGGAGCAACTGCAGGCATCGCGACAGATACTGCAGGATGTACTGCTCGTAAGTAACGCTTGGAATAACCATCCTATCTTGGTATTCATTGGCGAGAATTCGACCTTGTACTATCTCCAAAGTGCCATTTCGATAAATCTGCGTATAGCTCGGGCATGGTTGTTGCGATCCGAACACCAGCACGCCGTTGAGATTCAATCTGCGATCCCAAACAGTTGTGCCCATTGGCGGAATCGCGGCAGTGTTTTCGTATATGGGAAGCAAATCAAACTGCGTAGCACTCGCGAATGGTTCGAGAGGTATGCAATGGAGAACAACTTTTGGCGAGTTCATAAATGGGATTGGGGTCTGATTATTGGAGAGAGCGATAATTCGGTCCGTTCGAAACGCTCTAATACGCTCCGTGGCGGTGTTCGACAACGTGAAGGCCGCGCGTAGTTCGTTTACATCAAGTGCATACTTGCCAGCAGAATTCCTCCCGTAGAACCTGTCGTACTGTTGAAACACCACTCGGTGGGGACCATTCCAGCTCCTTTCAATTCGCAAGACTACGGCTCGTTGACCGGTCGCCGTGGTCACGGTCTTGATTGCATATCTAATCCGCGGGCTTAGGCCAGCAGCGAGAATGCTGTCTAAACGACGAATCTCTAAATCCAAATCCGGTGCCCGCACACCAGCGAGTTGCGTTGGCAGGCCGCCACTCTCTTCCATCCCGAATAGCAAATCTCCGCCGCCGGAATTCGCGAAGGATGACGCGTCCGCAAGAAATTCTTTCTTGTCTGCATCGCTGTTGCCGGGAAGGGCTAGCTTATATTCGATTGTCCGAGATTCTGTGACCCCATTTGTGATGAGAGCTGTAAGGTCTGCCTCGGCTATCTCGTTTAGTACTTTGGGTATCATCGGCGGTTGGCTCCTTTGGACAGGGCAATGCCAGCATTCTATAGGTGGCCTACTGACCTCGCAGGAGGTAAGGCTCCGCTAGTGCAGGAGATAAGCATTCAATCAGGTGGTGAGTGCAGACAGCCGATTGATGATGATAAGTTGGCTTGTGGGAAGCGGCGCAGTGATTTCCGGGATAGCGGCATCGGTGGGAAGAGGACCATTCGCGGAGTTGTGGGCTGGTAGGGTGCGCAGCGCTTAGCTGTCTTTGCGATAGAGCAGATCGCGGATGGCGCCGCGGCGCGCTTCGTTGAGGCCGCTGTCGCCTTTGTGTGCATCGGTGGGGCGACTGCCTGCGTTGGTGGACTCGGGCTCACTGCATGCAGGACAACGGTTGGCGAAGCCGGGTTTGTCCGGCTTCAATTCAAACTCTTCCGAGCAAACCACACAAACTTTGATGGGAAAAGACATACATCTTTACTCCGACGATTAAATCCCACTCAAGCCAAAAGGGGCTTGGATGGGCCGCCCGATCGAGGCGACGTACAAATTATTTTCCCACATATCGGTCGAAGAATTTCGCCATGTCCTGGTCCGCCTCACGCGACTCCGGCAAATTCACATCGTTCCAGAACGCGTGCGGCAATCCTTCGAAAACGATCAGGTGCGCGTCGACTCCCGCGTTCAGGAAGGAGCGATGCAGAATGGTCGTGCCGCTCAACAGCATGTCCCGTTCGCTGGTGATGAATAGTGTCGGAGGCAGGCCGGTCAGGTCGGCGTATACCGGAGACAGGACCGGATCTTTCGGGCTGGTGGAAGCCACGTATTCTGGATCGTGCGTGCCTGAGGGCGGCTCATGATATCCGGAGAGGCCGTCCAACGCATACATCGATTGCGAATCTCCGGGGCGATCAAAGTCGCCCATGCCGGAGAAAATCCCCAGCGCGGCGGGCTGCGGCAATCCAAGCTGCTTCAGCTTGGAAGCCATTTCGCCGGTCAGGATCGCGCCTGCTGAGGTGCCGTAGATGGCCATATTTTTCGGCTGGTGCGTTTTCAACTCTTCTTTATAGACGGCGACGATGTCGTCGAGTCCGGCTGGAAAGGGATGTTCGGGCGCGAGGCGGTAGAGCACCGCAATCACCTTGGTCTGGGTCAGGTTGGCGATCGGTACTGTTTCGGTCAAGGAGCCAGAATCCGAATTGAAGCCGCCGCCATGGATATTGATCAGAACTCGATCCTGCTTCTCGGCGGGGATATGCAGCGGACGGATGATAAGCACCGGGACGCCTGCGATGGTGCTGTGCGATACGTTCACCGGATATACCTGTTCGAACTCCTTTCCCGCGCGGGCCTGCCAGGAATCCGTGCCCTTCCGCCGCTGCTCGAGAGAAACGTTCGGCTTGGCATCGGACATGGGTCGAGCCAGGAATTGGCGGGCTTGAGGACTGACGGTTTTAGGGATGGGAACGATGCGCGTGACATGGGCGGTTCCCTGGGGATCGATGTAGCTGGAATCTCTTGTTGGCGCGGTGGCTGCTGTTGTTTGTGCCGAGATTGCTGCGGGGGAGACCAGGAGAGCGACGAAGATCCAAGCGGCGAAGAGATTGTATTTCTTCATGCCAGCCACTATACCTGCTTTGCGTCGCGGCGCCCCGGCATTGCGGCTGAAGAGATTCGCGGTGCGGGACCAGGCCATTGCGTGACGGCGAAGATACTCTCAGCGCGTTCGATGCGCCATCTTAAGGTTATCTTCAGCCGACACCCATACAAATGAGTTATGTGCTTTCGCGCGACGGTTCATCCGCGCCTATCTAAGGCCCCCAGGTCGCGGACCCAGGGATGTTTGCTCTCGAAGAGATGGTGTGCGATGTTGCTCTTGACGGGGCTGGCAATGTGCTGGCATCGAAGTGTGTCGCAGGTATTGGTGCAAGCGCCCGCGCCTGCAGATCATGCATTGGTAGTGGCTTCCGCGCCGCAGGCGTCTCAGCCGGCCGCGGCGACTACCGGTGCTCCCGCCACAATTACGCTGCAGGAAGCAATCGATCGAGCGGGGCGGTATTACGCGCAGTACAGGGCGGCGGTGATGAACGCCGATCTTGCAAAGCAAGACCGTCTTCAGGCTCGGGCAGCGATGCTTCCCTCGGTCGGCTATACCCAGCAATATTTGGGGACGCAAGGGAATGGAAGAATTCCAACGGGTCGCTTCGTTACCAATGACGGCGTCCATGTGTACCGGGCGTGGGGCGTGGTTCATGAGGACATGCCAGCGGGTTTCTTCACGCTGGCGCCCTACCGACGCGCGCAAGCGGCCGATGCTTTTGCGCAGGCGCAGGCTGAAATTGCGAGGCGAGGGCTGACGGTGACGGTGACGACTCTTTATTACAACGCCATCGTTGCGCAACGTGGAAATATAAGCGCCCAGCAGAATCTGGATTCGGCGACCGAGTTTCTGGCGACGGCGAAAGACCTGGAAAAGGGCGGAGAAATTCCTCATGCCGATGTTGTGAAGGCGCAGCTACAGTTCGATCAAGAGAAGATCGCGCTTCAGGAAGCGCAGTTGGCGATGGCGCGCACGCACCTGGCCTTGGCCGTTCTGTTGTCGCCGGTTTTGGATGAAAATTTCACGACGGTCGATGATCTGGGCAATCCTCCAGCACTGCCCTCCTTGGATCAGGTGGATGGAATGGCCGAACGCGCCAACCCATATATCCGCTCGGCGATGGCTGCGCTAAAACAGGCGAATGTCGATGTCTCGATCGCCCGGGCTGGTTTTTTCCCCACCTTCACGCTGGATGCGGACTATGGCATTGAGGCTAACGCTTTCGCGCTGCACAGCAGGGTGGCCGCCCAACCAGAAAAGGGAGTTCTGCCGAATCTCGGGTATTTCGTCACTGCGGGCATGAATGTTCCTATCTGGAATTGGGGCTCTACGGAAAGCAAGGTGCGTCAGGCAAAATATCGGCGTCAGCAAGCGCGGGTGGAGCTGTCGCAAGCGCAACGGGAGGCGCTGAGTAATTTGAGCGCGTACTATGACGAGGCCAAGGTGGCTCGCTCAGAGCTTGCAACGCTGCAGCAGGACGCGAATCTTGCCGCCGATTCTCTCCGCCTGACAAAGTTGCAATATAAGGCGGGGGATGCGATCGAGCTTGAGGTGTTGAGCGCGCAAACCGCGCTTTCTTCCGCGAAAAATGCATTGGATATGGGAGGGGCCCGTTATCGGGTCGCTCTGGCAACGCTGCAGACCTTGACAGGAGAGTTTTGATGCATCGGGTGAAGGAAGCGGGATGTCTTGCACTGGGCGTTCGGACGGGTTCAGGAGCGCAGCGGGTGCGGCTTCGAATTCTCTCATTCTGCATGGCGACGATGGTGGCGTCGACGCTGATGGCGATTTTGTCCGGGTGCAGCAGTGACAATACGGTGCCGCCGCCAGAGCCGATTGTGAGTGTCGAGAGCGCGCCTGCAAAGTTGCAAACCATCACCGACATGGTGTCTGCGGAAGGCGTGTTGTATCCCATTCATCAGGCATCCATCTCTCCGAAAATTACAGCGCCGGTGCGCAAGTTTTATGTGCAACGAGGCGACAAGGTGCATCGCGGGCAATTGCTGGCGGTGCTGGAGAATAAGGATCTGGCCGCCGCCGTTGTGTCGGCGCAAGGCGGCTTCGATCAGGCGCAGGCGACGTATGCTTCGACGACTTCGTCAGGGCTGCCGGAAGAAATTCAGACTGCAAATCTGAACCTGGTGAATGCCAAGGCTACGTTGGAGGCCCAGGGGAAGCTCTATGACAGCGAGAACAAGCTGTACCAGCAGGGCGCGATTGCGCGCAAGCAATTGGATGCGACGAAAGTCGCGCTGACGGCGGCCCAGAGTGCGTATTCGACAGCGGAGAAACACTTACAAAACCTGCAAGCGGCTGGGATGGCGCAGCAGAAGAAGGCAGCGCGGGGGCAACTTGAATCGGCGCACGGACAATACCTGGGCGCCGCTGCGCAGTTGGGATATACGGAGATCCGCAGCCCGATCGATGGCGCGGTTGCGGATCGTGCTGTCTACCCCGGAGACATTGCGGCCGCTGGGACGCCGCTGTTGATTGTGATGGACATCTCGAAGGTGGTGGTGCGGCTGCATATTCCGCAACAACAGGCACAGTTGCTGCAACTGGGTCAGGCGGCGACGCTGCGCGTTCCGGGGCTGGACAAGGATGTTCCCGCCAAAGTGACCGTATTGAG
>JAJXZK010000194.1 GCA_021780095.1 Acidobacteriota bacterium
ATGCGTGGTGGAACGGCGGATAGGGTCAATCTCCTGCAGCAGCTGTCCGATGACTTCCTGCAGGAGGGCGTCGTTGCCGCTGACGGCGCGGTCTCGAGTCAGGATGTCATCCAAAAACAAAATCGCCGGGGCTGAGGCGCGCACGCGCTCAAAGAGATTCTTGACGCGGTTGGCACTTTGCCCGAGGAAGTTCGCTTTGAGATCAGCCGTCAAGGCGGCGACAAACGACAGCCCGCTTTCGTTGGCAAGCGTCCGCGCGATTTGTGTTTTGCCGGTTCCCGGTGGACCGCTGAGAAGAATTCCTGTGGGGATGGAAACGCCGCGCACCTGCCAGGCCTCCACGTTGCGAAGCAGCGCGAAGAGGGTCTGGAGTTTCTCTTCCGTTTGCCGGTCGAGGACGAGCGTCTGCCAGGTGGCATCCTTGTCCACCTGCGTATTGCCGGCCAGGCGCATCGACTGAATGGCAGCATAAAAATGCCGCGCTTCGATCACGCCCGGATAGGCCACAGAAACAACTTTCATCGCGAGCATGGCCAGGTCGCGGCCGGACATGCCAATGGTGCGCGCTTGAATGTCTGCCGGTAGTTCGCCATGCACATTGAGCGCCGCCAGCTCGTTCTCGAGAATCTCCATGCGCGCCTGCTCCTGCGGTAAGCAGATTTCTATCTGGCTGCCAAAGCGAGACAGAATGGCATCGTCGAGCATCTCCCGGCGATTGGTGGCGGCAATCACCCAGACACCTTCCTCCTTTCCGTCCCACTGCGACAAGAATGTTTGGACCAGTTGCAGAGCGACCGCATCGGTTTCCGCTGCGCCGCGCTTGCCGAAGATGCTTTCGCATTCATCAAGAAACAAGATTGCCGGTTTGTTGGCGCGGACTTGCTTCCATAGCTCCGCCACCAATTGCGCGCTTTGTCCGAGGTGCGGATGGTTCAGCTCTGCGATGGTGGGATGGAAGAAGCGGTGGTTGCCGAGCACCTCCGCCAGCGTGGTTGCCAGAAATGTCTTGCCGGTGCCGGGAGCGCCTTGCAGCAGGATCGCTCGCGGGCAGGTCAATTTTCCATCGAGAAACAGATCGACCTGCTGCATCAGTTCAAGCTTCTGCATCTCGGGCAGAGCGATCTTCTTCCATGCCGTCTGCGCAACCGTGGATTGCTGCTGGCGGGCGCGCAATTCCCGCAGTCTATTTTCTAAGGATCGCCGTCGCTGCTCGATCTCGACCAGGCGGCGAAACTCTCCCATCGTCGGTTGCAGAAAAGAACTTCGTTCCGCGAAGACCTCGGAGTACACGCTTTGCGCTTTGCATGTCTTGCCGTCTTTTCTTGGATTGGGCAGCGGGCAGAACCCCTGCGCGCGGGCTTGCAGATTCCCCAGGGCTGGATAAACCCAGATAGCGCTGGGAGTGGCTGCGAAGTCGCGAGTGGCTGCATAGTCGATCGCTAGAAAGGGCGCGATGTGTTTGATGCGGGCCTGGTCGAGACACCGTACTCGGGTCTCATTGTCGTTTGCAAAACACGTTGGCAGCGTGCGGACCTGCTCCGGATATTCCGCGTTGCCGGATGGGCCGATCCGGATCTGCATGCGCACACGGCATCGACTAAGGACAAAGCGCCGCAGTTTGCGGGCGACGGAAAAACTGCGGAGGATGCCATCGGGATGGTAGAGAAGAATGCGCCCGGTGGCGCGGCGCACGCATTGCCGGAGATAGCTGGCCAGGACATGCATGGCCCTGCGCTCGAGCTCTGGAAGGGAGCGGCCGTTGAGGGCAGCTCTTTGAGTTCGGTTTGCGCGGCGAGGATTTGCTCGCGAAGATGCTGCTCCTGATGGCGCCAGTATTCGGGCCAAAGCATAGAAAGTCCTTTCAAGAAGAAATGGATTTGGGTTGCGACGGATTGTTTGCGTTGATTGCGAAGGGAAGGCAGGGGGGCGGGATGGAATGGAAGGCAGATTTGCGTTCGCATCAAAAGCGCGTTTTTACCGGTGCTCAGGGAAGCGGTCGATGCGGCCGATGAGTCTTTCGCGATGACGGTTGGATTCGTGGAGCGACGCGTCAATCGCGAACAGACGTTGTTCGATCTTCTCAAGCGGACGCTGCACGATCTGCTCCATTCTGTCCAGGATGTACTGCAGCGCATAGACAGCAGCAAGGACTGCAATCAGACCCAGGGGCCAGAGAGTGGCTACGACAAGTTGGGTATCGGTCATGGAAAAGTTCATCCTCGGAAATGGGGTGAAGAGTTCGGTGGTAGTGGAAGGCAGGGTGTTTGCTGCTGCCATGGAAATTTGTGGGGAAGGGATCAAGTGTTGAGACGATCTGCCGCATCACGAAACAGCAACGGCAACAAGGTGGGCGGCAAGGGTTCGGCAGCCAGGGGTAGTCCGAGGAGGCCGATAAGGTCGCGCGTGAGCTCTCGCGCCTGGCGACTAGCCGCTGAGTCAACGGAAATGCATAGCCGGCAATATTGAAATTCCAGCTCTGCCGCATACGCGAACACCGTCATGCCAGGAGACGGGTTCACAGGCTCGCTGCCCAGCAGACGCAGCCAGACGAACATCCACAGGAAGTTCAAACACCATGGAAAGTTCCTCCTGGTTGTGGTTGGGGGTGATTCAGAAACTATACGGAGCAGGATGATAGATTCTTGCGGCCGACGGATGTCAATGTGGTTCGGAATGTACCGATGTCGGGCCGATGCGGAATTACTTATTGCCGAGAAGGATGGACGATGCCGCGAAAAAGAAGGTGCGATCGCTGCCCGCACGGGTGCCCGCGGACGGCCGTAGCTGGCCTCCAAATTTGTCAGCAGGCATTTGGATTTTTTGAAAGTCTAGAAATTGTGCGACGCGCGCGACTGGCCTCCAAAATCGACGTTTCGGAGGTTCGGCTCGTGCAACCAACGCATTCCGTCAGGTTTATCGAGTGTAACCACCCTCTCGCTTTGGAGCGGGGTGCCCGGTTGAGAATAGACAATCAAGAATGTTTTCTGCAATCAATCTCGAGGCCCCTAAAGCGCCCGCTTCGCTGCCTAATGGGGAAACCCTTAGTTGAACTTCGTTCGCGGATTTTTCCAGGGACCGTTGTTTGATGATGCGCCGCAGCGGGTCGGAGAGAAGTTGAGGCACGTCACGAAACAGCGCACCTCCGAAGATCATGACTCGAGGATTCAGAAGATTGACCAGATCCGCCAGTCCGATTGCAATGTAGGAAGCAGCTTTCTGCAAGACCCGGAAGGCGAGACTGTCATTCTCCGCCGCTGCCTGAGCGATCAGTTCGATGCTGATCTTATCTAAATCTCCGGCGGCAAGGTCTCGTATTTTTGAATCAATGCCCTGTTCAATGGCGGTTCGCACAGCCTGAATAATCGCGGCACAGGAAGCCACCGTTTCCAGACATCCGTTGTTGCCGCAGGAACACAGCGGGCCATTTTCATCGACAGTAATGTGACCGAACTCGCCCGCTCTGCCACCCGCACCGCGGTAGAGTTTGCCGTCGAGGAAAATCCCGGCACCTATTCCCATGCCGACATCGATATAGAGAAAGTCGTTCAGATCTCTACCTAGACCAAAGCATTTTTCCGCAGTCGTCGTAGTACGGACACTATCTTCGAGCAGGCAGGGGATTTGGAACTCATTGTGAAAAATGTCTCTGAGAGGAACATTTTTCCACTCTGCCATTTGCCCCGGGCGGGGATAGGAAAGGACAAGGCCTGCGTCGCTATCGATGACCCCGGAATGGGCAATGCCGATTCCCTTAATCGCGGTTGGAGATAGTGTGGAATGTTCGATGACCTGGCGGATGGATTGGAAGGTTTTTTCCAAGACTAGCTCGCGCCCTTGCCCCATTTCGGTTCGGGTCTGAAACTTCTCGAGAATATTTCCGTTGATGTCGGTGATGACGATGCGCAGGTAGAAAGAACCGAGATCGACTCCGACCAAGTAAGCCGCATCCTTGCGGATCTCAAGCGGAACGGGTCTGCGGCCGAGATGGGAACGGGTCGGCTCGGATTCGACGACAAGTCCTTTCATCATGAGACGCTGAACGATTGCAGTGATGGAGGCTGGGCTGAGCCCGGCCTGGCGCGCCAGCTCAAGGCGGGAATTATTCACTCCGGAATGAATCAAGCGAAGGATTGCAAGTTCTCTCTGCTCCAACTTGCCCGACACATCTGGGGTGCGCGCCGAATCTATCGTTTCCGTGCTCTTGTTCAATTCACTCATGTAGTCTCGTTCCCAATAGTCCCTTGCATTTTAGCTCGAGTGCTCGTCACTGACCCACGGCCGCGGCGAGGCCTGCCACACAAGTCTTCGCAAAATCGCGGGTGGAGGAGGAACTTCGTCTTCATCTAAACCCAAACGACCACACACTTCTCTCTGCCCAGGCAGGCCGAGCAGATCCCTCCCGGCACCCAGAGGGGAAGCTATCTGGGACTTTCGCGGCTCGAGAGGGGTAAGATGGGAATACTTATTTGATATATGAACTATATCACCAAAATTATTCGCTTAGTCTCTGCATTTAATTGACATAAGGAAGTATGTATGCAATCATCTCCCGAGAAATGGAGTCACATGGGAAGGCAGAAATGAGTGCAAAAGCTACATCATCGGAGCAGGACAAATTGGCAATTAACGGCGGAGCCCCAGTGCGCGAGGAGCCCCTCCCGTTAGAGTTCCCCGGAATCCATCATATGGATGAAGAGGAGATTAACGCTGCGCTGCGAGTCTTGCGGAGTCGTTCTCCTTTTCGCTATTACGGTGTTGATCTGCAGGGGGAAGTAAAGGCGTTTGAGACTGAATTTGCCAAGTTTTTGGGAATTTCCTACTGCCTTGCAGTCAATAGCGGTACAGGCGCACTAATTACCGCTCTTGCTGCGCTCGGTGTCGGACCGGGTCAAGAAGTCATTATCCCGGCCTACATGTGGGTTTCCGTAGTGGCGGCTGTCGTCAATCTTGGAGCCATTCCAGTGCTGGCCGATATCGACGACACATTCTGTCTGGATCCAGCCGCCTTGGAGGCTGCGATCACGCCGCGAACCACGGGTGTAATCGCCGTTCATATGAGCGGAGCGCCGGCGGATGTTGCAGCCATCCAGAATGTAGTCAAGAGCCATGGGTTGTTTCTGCTGGAAGACTGCGCACAATGTGCGGGCGGCAGCGTAGATGGCAAGAAGGTGGGGACCTTCGGCGACATGGCTATCTTCAGTTTTCAAATGAACAAGAACATGACCAGTGGAGAAGGTGGATGCGTCGTTACCAACGATACGCGACTCTATAATCGTGCGGTCGCCGTTCACGACACTGGCTATGCGCGCGATTCCGATGGACGTGCAATGTTCGACAACCTGGAACTATGTCTCTGGGGACGCGGCTACCGCATGGATGAGATACGGGCGTCGATTCTGAGAGTCCAGTTGAAAAAGCTGCCAGCGGTCATCTCGCGCATGCACGACAGCAAATACCGGATTCGCACAGCGCTCGGGCAACATTCTGTGATTCGTCACCGCAGGATTGTTGATCCGGACGGCGATACGGGATGCTTTCTGCTCACGACGTTCCAGTCGCCGGAGGCTGCCCAACAGATCAACCGCGCCTTACGTGCGGAGGGAATTGTCACGCTGGCCCAGGGCGTGAACAACATCGTCATGACGCAGTGGGGACTCCACATTTACTACAACATCCCAAGCCTGGTGCATAAGACCGGCGTCGACAAACGAAACTCCCCATGGTCTCTGGCGGAAAACAAGGATTCGCACACGAAATATGGCAAAGGGACCTGCCCGGTTGCCGACAGCCTGTTTGAGCGAACCATCCTGCTGGCCATTCCATCCTGTTTGACGGATCGCGACGAGCACGACATCATCCACGCTTTCAAGAAAGTCTTGACCGGCTTTGGAGACTGAGTTCCACGCACAGCGCTGACGATCGACAAAGGGAGATATATGGGTCAGTCGAGGACGTTGAATGTAGCTATGGTCGGCTACGGCTTCATGGGAAGAGCGCATTCCAACGCATTCAACCAAGTCACACACTTTTTCGACTCTCCCTTCAAGCTCAAGCTGAAAACAATCTGCGGACGTAACCAGACGAACCTGAATCGCATGGCCCTCCAGTGGGGATGGGAAGAGACTGCGAATAACTGGGAAGAAGTAGTGAGCAGGAAGGACATCGACATCGTCGATATCTGTACCCCGAACTACCTGCACGAGCCAATAGCCGTCGCCGCCGCAAATGCGGGAAAGATGGTTTTGTGTGAGAAGCCGCTCGCCAATTCCGTTGCTGAAGCAGAGCGCATGGTGGCGGCAGCAAGGAATGTGCCCACGCTAGTGTGGTTTAACTATCGAAGGGTCCCGGCAATCGCTCTTGCCCGACAGATGATTGAGCAGGGGAAAACGGGCGAGACCTATCACTACCGGGCAATATATCTGCAGAGCTGGGGGAGAAATCCGGACAATCCGCAAGCTTGGAGATTCAATCCCCAAGAAGCAGGGTCGGGAGTTGCGGGTGACTTGCTGTCCCACTCCATTGATCTCGCAACCTGGCTGAACGGACCAATCAGCGAGTTGTGCTCTCACGTGCATACATTTGCGCCAGGACGGCAGGTTGATGATGCGGTTATAGTTCTAGTCCAGTTTTCCAATGGAAGCATCGGAACTTTTGAGGCCACGCGATTCGCAACTGGGAATCTCAACCGGAATTGCTTTGAGATCAATGGCTCGAAGGGCACCATCGAATTCAATCTGGAGAAAATGAATTGTCTCAGATTTTTTGACTTGGGTGATGACGTGCCGGTTCAAGGAACTCACGACATCATGGTTACGGGTCCGGGCCACCCCTATGTAAGCGATTTCTGGCCTCCGGGACACATTATCGGATACGAGCATACGTTTATTGCGACGCTCGCGGATTTCTTGCGTGCAGTCGCCGCTGGCACCGAGTTCCACCCCAATTTTGAAGACGCTCTCGACACACAACGGATTCTCCAAGCCATACAAGAATCGAATCGAAGCCGAACCTGGGTAAGCACGAGAGGATAAGGAATAGACAACG
>JAJXZK010000460.1 GCA_021780095.1 Acidobacteriota bacterium
GCGCAGCGGGCCGATCTGCCACTTGTCCAGCCACATTCCCAGCGCCTGTTGCGTCAGGTGCGGCCCCATCCAGCTATGGCGGACGCCGACGAAGAAGAGGCAGACAGCGGCGGCCACGGCCGCGCCCCAATTGGGTATTTTTCGCAGAGGGGCCACGCCCACCGCCGAGCTCGCGCCCAGCCACAAGCCGCCAATCCACACCGCCTGCCAGGCAAACAGGTTGAAGGCTCCTGTCTCCTGCAGCGGAATTCGCAGGTGCGTCATCTGTACGATCGCGTGATGCGCCAGGTCTCGCAGCCCAAATTGAGCCAGCAGCCACACCGCGCCGCTGGCTGCCAGAATCTTCTTCCACCCATAGCGCCACGACGCCGAAAGCAGCAATGGCGTGAAGAAGAGGAAGGTGACATACATGGGCAGGATGTCGAGCAGCGGCGGGCAATAAATCAGCAGGATGGAACCGGCAATCGCCACCCCAGGATGCGCCAGGTAAAAATCCAGAAGATTCGTCAGGGCGGCTTTGTGAGTGTGGACTGCGACCGCCGCGGCCACTGTGAAGGCAAAACTCAACAGCAGCAGGTGATAGCCGTAGATTTTCAGCGAGCGCTTCCACAGCTGTTTGCGAACCCGCGGCTCGTCCAGCAGCAGCTCACGGACATAGAGCCGCCCCACCAGCAGCGCGGAGAGGAATACAAATCCTTCGGCAGAGGTGACATACCCGATGGGTTGATCGACGAAGTCGCTGAACCGGGTGGGAAGATGCGTCAGGGTCATCCATACCAGGAAAAGCCCACGCAAGGCGTCCAGTTCAGGACGGCGTTCAAGTTTTGGAAGATGCATAGCAGCGCGTCCACAGTTGGGACGATATCTAGTTAGACGCCCGCCGAAGGAAGGAGTTGTGCCTGAGTTCCTCTGGATTGAGCGGCTGGCTCTTAACCTGAAGAAAACAAGTGCGGAGCTATTCCCATTTAGAGTTATGCCGCTTGAGCCACCAACAGGGAGCATCCCATTGCTGTGGAAAAATTGAGCGACTGCATGTTTCCTGGGTCGTTCCCATCAAGTCATATTCCGTCTTCTGCCCTTTCAGCGGAGTGGCCAAAAACTGATTGACTTCCACAGTGCTGTAGGCGGTCCCATGCGCGGCGCGAATTTCAAAGACTGTCCAATCTCCGATATACATCAGCAAAACAATACCAACCAGAAGCGGAAAGTATCGAATGAGCCACCTCAGCCAGCGCCGGATCACAACAAGATCTCCTGGTGTGTGCCGGCACTACGCAACCCATCCGCCGGAGCGTCAGCTCTATTTCGATTGCAAGGGCGCATGGTCGCCTCCTTTGGGATCTTCTCCATCATAGGCGAGCGGGACTATTTGGTTTCGTTATTCCCCTCGCTGCCTTTGGGCAATTCAACGTAAGCCATCCCGAAGTGGGTGGATCTCGCATGCGATTCATCAATCCCGACAAGGCGGTAGCGGGTGGTTCGGCCTGCACGCAGTTCGTGCCCGCCGGAGGAATCGTCCTTGGAACCCGAGTGGATGCCGACGTCGTCGCTGCATGTCAGACTGGTTCGCGTCGCCGTCAACGAGCCGACCGGACGGCCATGGTCGCACTTCAGAACCTGACGATAATGCGACAGCGGCTTGCGATAGGAGTCCAGCACGTGCGCAGGCGAATCGTGGGTCGTGTAACTGGCGGCTTGAGTCGACAAGATCTTCATTTTGGCTCCAATCGAAAGCTGTCTGGATTGGAGGTCGTCATGATCGAAGCGAAAGTTCCACCCAAGGACACGTCGTCGATCGCCACGATGCGGTTGCATGAAGCGACCCTGCGGAGTGGACAACTACTCCGGAACCGGGCAGGTATTCGTCAGCTTACCGCCCAGATTTTCCTGCTGAATCGTGAGGGTTGCATGCGGCTTGCCGCCATTTTCCGGCCGCGTGATATGGAAAACATAGATCGTGCCGTAGTCCCAGCCGGGCCAGGGCGGTAGTTGCGATGCGCCGTCGCCGTAGGCCTGCAACATCTGCCGGGCAATGCGATGCAAATAGTCATGTTCCCACGCCACAAAGATCAGCGAGTGCGCAAAACTGGGTTGCAACAGCGCCTGTTGCAATTCTGCAGTCTGGTTATACCCAAACTGCGTACTCACCGGCATGCCCAGGCGAATCGCGGTGGGCTCGATGGTCGCGAGCGGGCGCACATAGGAGTAGTTCGGCCCGAAATTTCCTTCCTGAATCTCGACAGTGGGATCGGGCGCATAGATCGCATCCGGCTTACCGAAGCGGGCGATCAATAGAGGCGCCAGCGCCAGTGCCCGGTTCAAGCCTCGGCAGGTCAACTGACCGAGACCGGCGGGCGGTTTCTCTCCGTGTCGAATCATCACAATCGTCTCGCCAGCGGTATGCGAAGTTTGCGCGGCAAGAAAAAATGTGGCGCCACACGTGAAACTCAACATCAGACCTGAGAGAAGGATTCGCTGCAATCGGCTCTGCCGTTTCACCGGCTCCCCTCCTTGTCTGAGATAGCCCACTCTTTCAAAAAGGGTATAGTATGTGCTCGATTCATGAAACATTCCAGCGGAAAGAACGTCACTCTCTATGTAGAGGATCGCAGGTGTGCGGTTCGCACTTGTGGCAAACAAGGAGAAAAGTTTCCATGGGCTCTCTCCGGTTTCTAGGCTCGCTTGTGTTGATCGGGGGATTGACGAGTATTCTGCCCGCTACCCCTTGCGCCCTGCTGGCACAACAACCCAGCACCCAGCCGGCAACCGTCAGCCGGCTGGTAGGATCCGTGGTTTCGGTGAAAGGTCAATCGCTGACGATCAAGCCCGATTCCGGACCGCCGACCACGGTGACGGTCGCCGACTCGGCGCGCATCCTGCAGACGATGCCGGGGGCAAAAACCATTGCGGGTGCGACTCCGATTCACCTGACGGATTTGGCCGTCGGGGATCGCGTGTTAATCGCGATGCGGCCTGCTTCAGATGGATCAAGTCCAACTGCAGCCACGGTGATCGCCATGCGGGAGGCAGATATTGCCAAGGAGCACCAGGCAGAAGCAGCGGATTGGCAGCGACGCGGGGTTGGCGGAATCGTGAAATCCGTCGATGTACCGGCGGCCGCAGTAATCATCACCCACATGGACACCACCGTGACGGTCCATGCCACTCCCAAAACCGTCGTGCGCCTATATGAACCCGGCTCCATCAAGTTCAGCGATACGAAGGTTTCCACTCTGGATCGAATCCATCCTGGCGACCAGCTTCGTGCCCGCGGAGATCGGAGCGCGGACGGCTCTCAAATGCAGGTGGAAGAAATTGTTGCTGGCAGCTTCCGCAATCTTGCCGGATCCGTGGATTCTACCGACGCGGCGGCCAATACGCTGACGGTGACAGACTTCAAGACGAAGAAGCCGGTGGTCATTCACATGAACGCTGACTCCCAGCTGCATAAACTCGATCCCACAATGGCACAAGCGATCGCGGCGCGCCTGAAACCAGCGAGCGGCAGGCATGAAGGGGAAGCACAGGGTAACGCTGCACACGGCGGAGCGGCGACACATCCGGTCGTCCCGTCAATGCCATCTGCGACGGCGCAGTCCGGGTCAGGCCAGGTTTCCACGGAGCCCGGCGCTGGAGCCCGCGGTGGGAATGTCACGGAGATGCTGCAGCGCGCCCCCATTATTCAGTTGGCGGATCTACGTCGCGGCGACGCAGTGATGATTGTTGCGACGCAGGGAGCGCCCGGTTCGTTGACCGCATGTACCTTGCTCGCAGGCGTGGAGCCGATTCTGAGTGCCTCGCCCTCGGCTGGACAGAATCTATTCAGCGCTTCCTGGAACCTGGGGGGACAGGGTGGCGGCGGTAGTGGAGGAAACGCATCTGGCGGCCAGCAATAGTTTGGTGAGGGTCCGACGGATAGGTACGTGACCGGAGAACCCTGCAGCCTTCATGAACAGAGTTCCGAGTTGCGTCCCGGCCGTCGGTGGCCTCAACGACCACGGTAGCCTCCATTCAAAGGCGACCATCTTAACGCCGTATCCCACAGAGAGCGCAGGTAATTTAGTGCGGCATCAACACCGCATTGATCACCTGTATCACTCCATTAGACTGGATGACATTCGGGATGGTAATTGTCGCCAGGCCGCCTTTTTCGTCGGTCAGCATGTACTTGCCGCCCTTCATGGTTACAGTGAGAGTGCCACCCTGCACCGTTTTGAGCGCGGCCTTGCCGTTACCCTGCTTGATCATTTTCTTCAAACTCCGAGTGGTGAGACTTCCCGGCACCACATGGTAAGTGAGGATTTTCACCAGTGTCGGCTTGTTTTCCGGCTTCAACAGCATGTCAACGGTGCCGGCCGGTAGCGCGGCAAAGGCCTCATTGGTTGGAGCGAAGACGGTGAACGGCCCCGGCGACTCCAGCGTATCGACCAGGTCGGCAGCTTTGACGGCCGCAACCAAAGTGGTGTGGTCCTTGGAGTTGACTGCGTTCTCGACGATGTTTTTCGTCGGGTACATGGCAGCGCCGCCGACCACGGGATCTTTTTGCGCGTTCGCATGGACACCCATACTGATGAACGTCAGTGCCAAGAATAAGCTGGGTATATTTTTCTTCATTGCTGTTGTTTTCCTTTCAACGGATGCGTCGCAGTTGGTCTGCATGGGTAGTACGGGCCAGAAGGTACGGCGGATGTAGTGCGGATGAAAACCGTTTCCACGACAGCCCTGAAAGAGAGGCTACGTAGGAAACTTTTCCTAACTCCAGTGATGGTTGCGCTTGTGCGCCGCGAATCGGACTCGTATGATCAAGCGAAGAAGATGAAAAAGATTGCCAAAGACATAGATTCCCCCCCCTTGTTGCGGGAAAAATCGCGCCTGATGTCTTCGTCGGAGATTGAACGCACGCTGGTGCGGCTGGCGCATGAAATCGTCGAGAAAAATAATGGGACCGACAAGCTGACCCTGGTTGGAATCCATCGGCGTGGGGTTCCCCTGGCGAAACGATTGGCGAAGTTGCTGGAGACGATCGAGCATAAGCCGATCGATGTGGGAACGCTCGATATCAGCTTTTACCGCGATGACCTGACCGCCCGGGGACATCGTCCGCTGGTCAACCCAGGCGCCCTCGGATTCGATGTCACGGGTCGCGACGTGGTGCTGGTGGATGATGTTCTGTACACCGGACGCACGGTGCGTGCCGCTCTCGACGCGCTGATCGATCATGGCCGCCCGAAGCGAGTGCGGTTGCTGGCATTGATCGACCGCGGACATCGGGAATTGCCGATTGAGGCAAGCTTTGTCGGACGCACGATCCAAACTACGGACCGTGAGATTATTGAGGTCAAGCTGGACGAGATTGATAGCAGCGAGCAGGTTCTGCTGATGGAAAGAGTCGGCGGATGAAGGCTGCCTGGCGTCTTCTCGCCATCGCATTCGGATGATGTTGAACGGAGTATGCTAATCAAACGGAAGCCGTCGAAAAATAAAGCGAAGACGAAGACGCACGCGGCCGAAACCACTGGCACCGGAGCGGGCAACAGCCATTCCTCCTCGAACCGGCCTCTTCTTACCCTTGAGATTTCTCCAAGCATATCGCCGCACAAATCGATCGCCGTGCCGGAATTTCACGGATCTGTTCCGCGGGGATTTGTTCATCCGGGTTCGTCCATCTCGATCACCCATTTCACGCTGCGAGATGTCGATCACATCCTGACGGAAGCCGCGGAGTTGGAAGCGACGACGCCTTCTCGCCGTGCCCAACGCTTTGCCAAGCGTCGCGTGGCGCTGTTGTTTTATGAGTCGAGCACGCGTACCCGGACGTCATTTGAACTGGCCGCAAAATCCCTCGGCGCCGACACGACCCTTGTGAGTTCGTTATCTTCCAGCATTGAGAAAGGCGAATCGCTGAAGGATACCGGCATCACGCTGCGATCACTGGGCGCGGAATGTATCATTTTGCGGCATCCAAGTTCCGGCGCACCCTACGTGCTGGCACACTTCACCGGTTTACCGGTTCTGAACGCAGGCGACGGCAGCCACGAACATCCATCCCAGGCGCTGCTGGATTTGCGAACCATTCTGGCGCACTTGCCGCCCAGCGCGCGAACCGCGGGTAAACGAAATCACTTGATCCACGAACGCACATTGCAGGGAATTACGGTCACGATTGTAGGCGATATTTTGCACAGTCGCGTGGCCCGCTCCAATGCATTGCTGCTGCCCAGGCTGGGGGCGCGGGTCATTTTCTGCGGACCGCAGAGCCTGTTGCCGGAATTTGCTGCCGCCATCGGGCCGGGGGTGGAGATTGAGCGGAATTTTGATCGCGCCCTGCAGCAATCCAATGTCGTGATGATGTTGCGTATTCAAAAGGAACGGCTGGCCGGTCTCGAAATTGACTTGGACGACTATATAGAACAATATCAGTTACATAAACAGCGAATGGCGACACTCGCACCAGCGGCGATCATTCTCCATCCCGGGCCGGTGATTCGCGGACTGGAAATCACCAGCGAAATCACGGATGGGCCGAACTCCGTGATCGCGGAACAGGTGTATCACGGCTCGATCATACGCATGGCATTGCTGGCGCGCGCGTTGGATGCACATCCCAAAAGAAATGACCAATCGGGAACGCATCGATGACAGCAATGTTGATTCAGGGCGGCCACGTTGTCGATCCTTCCACCGGCATGGACGAAAGACGCGATCTATATGTGCGCGACGGATGCATCGCCGCCGTGGAAATTCCCGGCAAGCTGACGGCGCTGGCCAAGAGAGAAAATGCGAGCGTCGTCAATGCGACCGGCATGGTGGTTGCACCCGGCCTTGTCGACATTCACGTTCATCTGCGTGAGCCCGGCCAAGCCTATAAAGAGACGATTGAAAGCGGCACTCGCGCTGCTGCGGCCGGCGGATTCACTAGCGTCTGTGCGATGCCAAACACATCTCCGGTGAACGATTCGCCAGAGACCACGCGCTGGATGCAGGCATCGGATCGCAAGGCTTTGGTGCGCGTGTTTCCCATTGCAG
>JAJXZK010000144.1 GCA_021780095.1 Acidobacteriota bacterium
GTTCGTCGGCTGCATCAATATCATGAATCTTCTTCTCGCCCGCGCTGTCGGTCGCCGGCAGGAAATGGCCGTGGCCTCCGCCCTGGGAGCCAGCCGAGGCGACCTGCTGCGAGCCTCCATGCGAGAAGCCGGCGTGTTGGCCGCGATCGGCGGTACGCTGGGAATTCTGCTCGCGACCATATTGGTGCCGACGCTGCAGCAATTTCTGCCTGAAGATTTGAACTTCCGCGGCAATCTCCACGTGGACGGGATGGGTGCAGCTTTCGCCGTACTGCTGGCCGTCATTGCAAGCATGCTGGCCGGTGCTGCTCCTGCATGGATGAGCTGGCGTACTCAGCCGCAAGAGGCATTGCGCGGCGACGCGCGCTCGGCAAGCGAGTCCCACAGCGGAAAGCAATTGCGCAAAACATTGGTCGCGGCCGAGGTCGCAGTCAGCGTTGTGCTGGTATTGATGACCGGACTGCTCACCGCCAGCATGTATCGCCTGATGCACGTCGAACACGGTTTTCAGGCGGATCGCGTGTTGACGGCGACCATCGACTTGCCGGCCAAGGAGTCTTCCAGTCGCGTCGAACTGTACAAAACAATGCTGACAAAACTGCAACAATTGCCGGGGGTCGAAAATGTTGCGGTCACCAGTGTGCTGCCGCTGGCAGGGGATTCTTGGATCGACATGGCGCTCCTTCCCGGCGACACGCGTTCTGTTTTCCAAATGCCGACGGAGCATTGGCGCTGGATCAGTCCCGGCTATTTTCAGGCGCTGCATCTGCCGCTGATTGAAGGGCGATTTCTCAGCAACAACGATGATGGCCGCAACGTTGCCATCGTCTCGGCGTTGGCCGCAAAAACGCTTTGGCCCGGGAAAGACGCGATTGGCCGTCGGTTCTGGCACGGGGGAAACAACGAAAAACCCTTCACCGTGATCGGCGTTGTCGGTGACGCGCGGACGATTTCACTCGCCAAGCCGGACCCCATGATGGTCTATGTGCCGTACTGGTATCGTGCCGAACACACTGCGGGTTTGGTGATGCGCAGCAAACAGGACCCGTCGCAGATGGCCAACGCGATCCGTCGCACCATCTGGAGCGTCGATCCCGCGGCTGCCGTGCCCACCGTGCGTGCGCTGGGAGGCGTAGTTGCCGATTCGGTTGCGACGCGACGCTTTGAAATGGACCTGTTGCTGCTGTTTGCCATCAGTGCGTGGCTCCTGGCCGGTCTCGGCGTGTATGGCGTGGTCACCTACTCCGTGGTGCAGCGCCGACAGGAGATTGGTCTGCGCATGGCGCTCGGCGCACAGCGCGGAAATATTTATGCCCAGGTGCTGCGCGAGGGTCTGACGCCAGTCTTTGCCGGAGCCGCGGTCGGCATCGCGGTTGCCTTCGCGTCTGCACGGCTGATCGGCAGCCTGCTGTTTCAGGTGGATGCATTCAATCCGTGGATCGCAGCCGCTGCAGCCGCGTCTCTGTTGTTGGCGGGCGCCTCCGCGTGTCTGTTGCCCGCTCGCCGTGCCGCCTCGGTCGATCCCATGCAGGCACTACGTTCGGAATAAGGAGGCGAATCATGACGAATTTTCTCAACGATCTTCGCTATGCAGCGCGGCAACTCCGCAAGTCGCCGGCATTCGCCATCACCGCGGTGCTGACCCTGGCCCTCGGTATCGGCATCAGCGCGGCTATGTTTACCGTCGTCGATGGAGTTCTCTTGCGCCCGCTGCCCGTGACCCATCCATCTCAGATTGTCGCATTGGGCGAAGCCAACAATGACGGCAACATCAGCACTTCCTCGCTTCCGAATCTGCGCGATTGGCGCGACCATGCGAAATCGTTTCAAGACATCGCCTGGTATACACAAAAGTTCTTCGATCTGAAGAAGGCCGACGGTACCGCAGAGTTTTCCGTCAACGCCCAAACCAGTTCCAACTTCTTCTCCATCCTGCAGGCTCGACCTCTGCTGGGCAGAACATTCCTTCCACAATCCGGATCCGCGGGCAATCAGGGGACGGTCGTTCTCAGCTATTTGGTGTGGAAGAGCTATTTCCGTGCGGACAAAAACATTATCGGCAAGGCAATTCAACTGGGCACGGACACGTACACGGTGATCGGTGTCATGCCGCCCCAGTTTTACATCCCCATCAATGACGACGGCCCAGTTGTATGGACGGTCCTGCCCCACACCGCAGACATGGAGCAACGCGACAACGGATTTTTATTCAGCATCGGACGTATGCGACCCGGCGTATCCGTCGCTGCCGCACGGACCGAACTGAGTGGTATTCAGGCAAACATCGCCCGGCAGTTTCCCGATCAACACCTGACAAAAAATGTCGGTGTGCAGAACTACCTCGAGTCGCTGGTTGGTTCGGTCCGCCCCGCGCTTCTCGCTTTGCAAGGCGCGGTATTGTTGGTCTGGCTGATCGCTTGCGCCAACATTGCCGGCCTGATGCTGACCCGCATGGCTGCTCGACGCCGAGAGATTGCCGTGCGGGCTGCATTGGGTGCCGCGCGCGGACGCATCGTGCGCCAGTTCCTGACGGAGAGCCTGCTGCTCGGCATCGCAGGAGGCGCATGCGGCTTAGCCATTGCCTACACCTGTCTCGCACTGCTGCGCCATTCCATCCACGCCAACCTGAACCGGGCGGTAGACGTCGCACTGAACTGGCATGTCATTTTGCTGCTGATTGCCCTTTCCATTGTGTCGGCCGCCATCTTTGGCACGGCGCCCGCGTTCCAGGCCGCCTCCGCCGATCCACAAGAAGCACTGCACGAAGGCTCCCGCGGGGCCGGTGCCGGCGTCAAACAACTCCGCCTGCGCAACGCCTTAATTGTCGGCGAACTTGCATTGTCCCTGGTGCTGCTGGTCTCCGCCGGACTGCTGCTGCGCACTCTATATGCGCTGCGCCACGTTCCTGTTGGCTTTAACCCGCAGCACTTGGTGGTCGCACAATTCTTCTCCCGGGGAGGATTTACGCCTACAGCAGTCGAGTCGACGTCCACGGACATTCGTACAGCTTTCTACGACCCGCTACTGCAGCGCGTACGCCAAATTCCCGGTGTCGAGTCCGCCGCATTAGTGACCTCGGCGCCCCTGACCAACAATGTGCACATGGCGACCACCTTTAGCGTCATTGGCGAGCCTGCGGCCAACGCTGCTGATCATTCGGTCGAACTGCACGCGGTCACTCCCGGCTCGTATCGCACGCTGCAGCTCCGTCTCCTTCAAGGTCGTCCCTTCGATGACGGGGACCGAATCGGAACCGCTGCGGTCGCCATCGTCAACCAGGCATTCGCTCGCCAATATCTTGGAGCCCAGCCCCTGCAAAAGCGACTCAATCTGGATACCGACCCAACCGCAAAAAGCATTCTTCAAGATGTCAGCGTGGTTGGTATCGTCGAAGACACGCCCGACGCAGTCGGGCAGCCTGCGGTTCCTCAAGTCGATATAGACCTGAATCAACTTCCGCTCAAAGACGATTTCTACCCCATCGTTTCCATGGCAATGGAATTGGTCGTGCGTACGGCTCAGCCGCCTCAAGTCATCGTCCCCACCATCAGTAGGATCTTCACCGAGAGAGACGCGACGTCTATCGTGAACAGCGTGCAAACTATGCCGCAGCACATTGACGACCAGCTTGGCAGCCAGACACTGGCCGCGCGATTACTGTGGATCTTCGCCATTGCGGCAGTCCTGATCGCCGCCGCCGGCCTCTATGGGCTTCTCAGTTATAGCGTGGGCCAGCGCACGCGGGAGATTGGTGTCCGCCTCGCCCTGGGTGCGCAGCGCGGAGACGTTCTTCGCATGATCCTGCGCCAGGCCAGTCGACTTCTGCTCGCCGGCCTCCTCCTGGGAGTTCTCGCGGCATACTTCACCACCAGGGTAGTTCGCAGTTTCCTTTATGGAGTCCCCCCGCATGACTTGCTGACCATGATTGGCGTATCGGTTCTCCTGCTCGCCGTGGGACTCGTTGCCAGCTATTTGCCGGCGCGAAACGCGGCAAAGATTGAACCCGTTGAAGCTTTGCGGTCCGAGTAGCACAAGGTCCGCATTGGCCGACAGAAGCACCGGGCGGACCAATTGTTGGCAGCACAGACCGATTTCGAAGAAGTGAGACAAAAGTGATTCGACTCAAAAATATCGAGCGCAGTTACAAATTGGGGGTAGGGCAGTTGTGGGTGCTACGCCGCATCCACATAGACATTCAACCGGGTGAGTTCATCACCATCATGGGGCCTTCGGGCTCCGGCAAGTCGTCGCTGCTGAATATTCTCGGCCTGCTCGATGATGACTGGCACGGGGAGTACTGGTTTGGGGAGCAGCCTGTTCACAAACTGAACCGGAAGCAGAGGGCGGATCTGTCCCGCCGCAACATCGGCATGGTGTTTCAGAGCTATCACCTGCTCGACGATTTGACCGTTGCGGAGAACATCGACCTTCCCCTGTCCTACAAAAACATCCCCGCATCTGAGCGGCAGGCCATGGTGGCCGACGTTCTCGACCGTTTCCGCATGGTGGCCAAGAAGGATTTGTTCCCCTCCCAACTTTCTGGAGGACAGCAGCAATTGGTGGGCATCGCGCGTGCCGTTATCCACAAACCCGCGCTGTTGCTGGCAGACGAGCCCACCGGCAATCTTCATTCGGTGCAGGCCAAAGAAATCATGGAGCTCTTTCGTGAGCTCAACCATGAAGGCACAACCATCGTTCAAGTCACGCACTCGGACTTGAACGCGACCTATGGAACGCGAACTGTCCAGTTAAGCGACGGCTGGATGCTTTCTGACTCCGCGCATCCCGAGCTACAGCCGATAGGAGACGGAAGAGCTTGATGAATCATAAAACATCTCGCGCGCGGGCGTGGTTGACCACCTGTGCATCGATTAGTCTATTCGTAACTGCCACAGTTGCATTGGCTCAGCAGGCGCCGCAAGCGGAGCCGTTGCGTCTGGATATTCCGCATTCGGACTCCCTCTGGGGGCCCTATGTTGCGTCGAGTGTTTCAACCCCCGACCTGGGAAATTCTGCGGATATCAATTCTCTCATCCACGACGGCAAACTCTACCTCTCGCTGCGGGATGCAATCACGCTGGGACTGGAAAATAACCTCGATATCGCCATCGCGCGCTACAACCTGCCGATTGCCGCTACCGATTTGCAACGAGCCAATGCCGGAGGCTCTATTCGCGGCGTTAACACCGGCGTCATACAAAATACCCCGGGGGCCGGCGTCGGCGGCATTGGGTCGGCAACCGGCGCGGGCGCTGGAGGCACCTCGGGCGGGACAGGCGGCGCCGGCGCCGGTGCTGCTGGGCTGGTACAGAACACTCTCGGAACTGGCACGCAGATTTCGTCGTACGATCCGCTCATCATCGGGACGGGCGGCGTCGATGCTCAGACTCTTCCAGTCGTGAATCAGCAGGTGTACGGCGTGCCATCATTGCAGACGCATACGACCACGGGCGATTTTGCCTACACACAGGCCTTTTCGCCCGGCACTCGGTTGGAGTTTGATTTTTACAATCAGCGGCAGTCCGTGAACAGTCCGTTTTTCAACCTGTCTCCCTCACTCTCCTCCAACTACAGATTTCAGTTGACCCAGCCGTTGTTGGCAGGCTTTGGTTTTCTTCCGAACAAGCGATTCATGTACATCGCCAAGAACAATGAGAAGATTTCCGATCTTGCATTCAAGGCACAGTTGATCGCAACCGTCACCCAAATTGAAAATATTTATTGGGATTTGTTCAATGCCTACCAGGAGGAACAGGTTCAGGAGCGTTCTCTTCAATTTGCCCAGCAAACCTACAACAATGGCAAGAAACAACTGGATCTGCAAGCCATTCCGGAGATGGAAGTATTGCGGGATGAGGCGGAAGTGGCCAAGCGCGATCAGGATGTGACGGTGGCCAAGACCAATTTGCAACTGCAAGAGTTACTAATGAAGAATGCCATCACCAAAAACCTGAACGACGGAGTTCTGGTAGCCATGCCTGTCGTTCCCACGGCGCAAATGCACATGGATAACGATCTAACGCCAGCAAACATGAATGATCTGGTGACCCAGGCTTTGCAAAACCGCCCCGACCTGGCGGAATCGCAAGTCGATCTGAGGAATCGAGAGATCACTCGCAAAACGGCGCGCAACGCGCTCCTGCCTACCGTGAACCTGGTGGGGTACATCGCCGGTAGCGGTCTGGGCGGTCCGCTGAATCCGAACTACGGTATAGGCTACCCCGTGGGAACGCTGCCTCCGAACACCACGAACCTACCGCCAAATTTTGGCGGAGCCCTGCAAAGCACGTTCAACAATAGCTCGCCGGAATATTATGTGGGCGGTCAGATTTCGATTCCCATTCGCAATCGCGTCGCGAAAGCGGACCAGTATCGCGCCGAGCTGGAATATCGCCAGGCGCAGATTCTGCAGCAAGAACAGCGGAAGCAAATCTTGATTGAAGTGGAAAACGCGCAGTACGCCTTTGAGCAAATCCGAGCCCGCGTCGACTCCGCGCGAAAGGCGCGCGACCTTGCCCAAAGAACTTTCGGCATTATGCAACAGGAACAGAAACTAGGCGCCGGGTCGTCGTATCAGACGCTTACCGCGCAACACGATCTTGCCCTTGCGGAATCGGACCTGGTTGCGGCCATGACGGCCTACGAAAAAGCGCGTGTGGAGTTGGATCGTGCCGTCGGCACAACTCTGGAACGCAGCCACATCTCCGTCGCAGATGCGAAAACCGGTCAGGTTCGCCAACCTTGAAGGACCGAGGCGCAATCGCGGTACTCTAGTCGAGGAGCTGCCATGGCGGATCAACCCCTGTTTCTTGATCGGAAACAAACGGAAACCGGAGCCCTTCCCAGGGTGCTGGCGGCAGATGACCAGCCGCAGATTCTTGAGGCGCTGACGCTCTTGCTGCAGCCTGCTGGTTTCCACGTAGACGTTGTAGGCTCACTGCCTGCAGTGCTGCAGGCGTTGCGCAATCAATCCTACGACGCGCTGTTGATGGATTTGAACTACACCCGCGACACCACCTCAGGCCATGAAGGGCTGGATCTGCTGCGACAGGTGTTGGAGATCGAACCGCAACTTCCCGTCATCGTGATGACAGCCTGGGCCAGCGTTGATCTCGCGGTGGAAGCAATGCGACGCGGCGCCCGCGACTTTATCGCAAAGCCATGGGAAAATACGCGCTTGCTCACCGTGGTGCAAAATCAGGTCACGCTCTACCGGGCCTTGCGTCGCGCCCAGTTGCTGGAGGCGGAAAATCAGCTGCTGCGAGCCACTGGCAGGCCGGAAATGATTGCAGGGTCGGCCGCCATGCAGCCGGTTCTGGACGCGATGGCGCGAGTCGGCCCTTCCGACGCGAATGTGTTAATTACAGGTGAACACGGCACTGGAAAAGAGATCGTGGCCCACACCCTGCACGCACTTTCAGCCCGCGCTAACCAGCCCTGGATCGCCGTCAATACGGGTGCGCTTTCTGAAGGCGTGTTTGAAAGTGAACTCTTCGGCCACGTCAAGGGCGCGTTCACCGATGCGCGAACCGATCGCATTGGCCGCTTTGAACTCGCCGACAAGGGAACCTTATTTCTGGATGAAATCGCAAACGTCCCCATTCGTCAGCAGGCAAAACTTCTGCGCGTGCTGGAGGCGGGAGAATTGGAACGTGTCGGCTCCTCTCGAACACGGAAAGTGGACGTCCGCGTTCTTTCAGCAACTAACACAGACCTGACGCAGGAATCGGAGCAAGGTCGTTTCCGTCCGGATCTGCTGTTCCGGTTGAATACGGTCGAAATTCACCTGCCTCCGCTCCGCGACAGGGCAGAGGACATTCCAGTTGTGGCGGCGCATTTTCTCGCGCGCTACGCCGCGCGCTATCGCAAATCCATTGAAGGCTTCGACCCTTCCGCGCTGCAGTCGCTGCTCGATCATCCCTGGCCTGGAAACGTGCGAGAACTGGAACACACCATGGAACGCGCCGTCCTCATGAGTCGCGGCAGCCGTATTATGGCGACGGATCTGAATCTTCAGTCCGCTCGCAGTTCCAACTCGATCGACGAAATGAGTCTGGAAGCGGTGGAGAACATTTTGATTCGCAAAGCCCTGGCGCGCCACTCTCGCAATGTAAGCCAGGCTGCCGAGGCCCTTGGCTTGAGTCGCGGAGCACTGTACCGGCGGATGGAAAAGTATGGCATCTAGCGCGGCAAAGCGGGCACGCAATTCCCCTGCTGCACAACCTCGTCCCACAATCGGTTTCAAAATTCCGCGTCTTCGTTTTGAGGTGCGCCTGGCTGCGTTGCTGGCGGCACTCGCTATCCCGACTCTCGTCCTGGCTTCGATCGCGTTGTATTTGTGGCACGCGTCGATCCTGGCTTGGGTAGCGGTCCTCGTGGTTCTCCTTCTCGCGTTGGTTTGGTTGGGTTCGACAATCTTCCATCACATCGTCCGACCTTTGCAGACTCTTTCCAATGTCGTCGCCGCGTTGCGTGAAAATGAATATTCCTTTCGCGCCCGCGAAATTGGGCAAGGCGATGCGCTCGGCGATCTGGCGGCGCAGATCAACGAGCTCGCCGGCGACTTGCGCGTGCGCCGTCATCGCGAATCAGAAACATTTGCGCTACTCGAGCGCGTCGTCGAAAGCATGGAGCTTCCCGTCTTCGCCTTTAACGCGGCGGCGGAACTGCAATTGACGAATCCTGCCGCCCGCAAACTGCTACACCTGTCGTTGAACTCCATGCTGCATCGCAGTGCAGATTCATTGGGCCTGATGGAACTTCTCGATTGCGCGGACAACAGCGTCGTGACATTGACCATGCACGGCCGGGAAGGCCGATGGATGGTACGCCGCAGTAAGTTCTATCAAGAGGGAATGCCGCACACTCTATTGCTGCTGTCCGATGTTAGCGGCGTGCTGCGCGAACAGGAGCGGCAGGCATGGCAACGGCTCATCCGCGTTTTGGCGCATGAAGTGAATAATTCACTGACACCCATCAAGTCGATCGCAGGCAGTCTCCGCTCGCGCATGATGCGCAACTTCGCAGCGCCGCCGACGGACCTGATGAGCCTGATTGAAGCCCCCAGGCAGGAGGTGAATCCAGTCGACCTCGAACATGGGCTCGCCATCATTGAGGAGCGTGCCGAGTCGTTGAACCGTTTTCTGCAGGCCTACAGCCAGCTGGCTAAGCTACCGCCTCCGGTCAAATCTGTATCTGCCGCGGCGCCGCTGCTGGAACGCATCTGCCACCTGGAAACGCGCGCCAAGGTCGCTCTCGAAATCGCGGAAAACCTCGACATCTACGCCGACGCAGCCCAGCTCGAACAGGCCCTCATCAACCTGGTTCGCAATGCGGTGGATGCAGCGATGCAAGCGCACGAGGACAAATCCGCGGTGCGAGTCACGGTGGTTTGCACGCGGAACTCCGACAGCATCGTCATCCTTGTAGAGGACAACGGCGCGGGCCTGGCCAACCCCGCCAATCTTTTTGTTCCGCTCTACACCACCAAGCCCGGTGGCATGGGTGTCGGCCTGATTCTGGCGCTGCAGATCATAGAAGCCCACGGCGGCGCACTGACAGTCGCGAATCGCAACGACGGACCCGGCTGTCGCGCGGAAGTTCAATTGCCGGTTCTATCCGACGACGCAATCCTCTCCGATCCTTCCAGTTAGCGCCCTTTCCCCGATCGCGTCGTGTCAAGGGTGCCCCATCCTGGCGAAGCTAGGATGGGATAGAACCAAGCTCGCCTTACAGTAATCGCCAAAATGCTTGAGCCGAATTCAACCACGTTTCGCTATACCGCCCGCAGCGCTCGTCGGGATCTACAGTGACCGCCCGCCACACCGGAAAATACGCAGCCACAGCGATCGCCAGAAACGTGACCAGCCCCGCGACCGCAAAACTCCACGGAGCGTGATACGTCACATCAAACAGTTCATCGCGCAGATAGCGTGTGAGCAGCGGACTGATCGGCTCGCACGCAGCCGCGATAAAACCGCTGATGGCCACCTGTCGCACCAACAGGTTCCCAGATCATAAATCGGCAGTCCCGGAGTGGTTCTACGCACCGCGTGCCGCACTTCCTCAAATACCCTTCGGCGGCAGCGCTGTCCGAATATAAAAATTGGCGGATAAAATGTTTGGCCCGAACTCAAAGTTTTTCTGGCAGGGACATAGCGGACGCGCCAACGCTCTTCATGCGGAGATACGGAACGACCGCATTGATGCCGACTTACGCCGGCGTCCAGTTGCGATGCTCAATAATTGTTTTCGGCTCGTAGGTCTTGCCTTCAGCCAGGCGCCGCTCTTCACGACGGCTGCTCCATAAAGCCACAGGTCCCAGCGCCCAACTGATCGCGCGTGTCACAATGCCAAACTCCGAAGCAATCTCCAGTCGCACCGCTCGAATTTGATCACTGACCGTCCGGTTGCTGCGATGGAGCTGTTTTTCCATGGCCCACAACAGACCGCTGTAGGCGGTGCGGATCGACCGAACTTCCCACTCGAAGCGCTTGCGAATGCGTGGATCGGCATCGTTCTTGTACCGCTTCCACCCATCCATAGTCGTCCGGCAAATACGGAACAGGCTCGGCCCATTGCGCTGAAAGTCGCGCAGAAATGCCAGGTTCAGGAAACGGTTGGAGTCATCGCGCGAAATGGCGGCATGTTGAAAATTGAACTTGTCTTGTCCATGAATATCGGCCAGGTTCACGTCCAGCATCCGGTTCTTCTCCGTCATTTCTTTGTAGAGTGGAGTGCCGGGGACCGGCGTATACAGCATGAACTGGTGGAAATCCGTTTCATGCGCAACTGCATGTTCAATCTCTTCCGCAATGTTGTCGGGGGTGTGATGCTCCAATCCAATGATGCTGGAGCCCAGCAGCTTAATGCCGTGCTGGCGCAGTTCGCGGGTCAGGGAACGCGTATCCTGACCCTGCAGTTTGGCGTAGCCGGCACGCGGCGATTCCAGCCCCATCCATATCCAGGAAATACCCAGCTCCACCAACTCCTTCATGGTGTACTTGCGGATTGCATTTGCCGATGAAAACACATACATCGCCCAGGCCTTGCCTTCAGCCTTCATCAGCTCCAGCAATTCCATGGCACGCTGGCGATGGAGTAGAAAATTCTCATCCATCATAAAGAAGGAGCGCACCTTCATCGTCCGCTCCATCTCGCACATTACGTCAAACAGTTCTTTACCGGTGTTGTAGAAATTTAGAAATTTCCCTTTGCCTCCGAAGAAGGCCGACGTCGTACAGAAGTTGCAGCCCAGCGGACAACCTACCGATGGAATAATCGTGGCCGCGGTATCGCTCGAGGTTTCGGATGCTTTCAGGCCCATGGCGCGGACGTCGAAGCCGGAGACGATGTGCGGATGGCGAATACGGGCGCTGGTATCTTCACCCAGGTAGGCGCGCATCCAGGCGATTCCGTCGCCGCGTACGATGTGGTCGGCATCGACTCGTTCCGCAATATCCGGCAACGCGGCCACGTGACCGCCGACCACAACGACAGATTTCGGAGAAAGCTTGCGCACCATGCGGCACATCTCCGCAACCTTGCCGATATTGACGATGATCGATGAAATTCCGACGATGTCGTAGTGATTGCTCTTCAACTCTTCGGCAAACTTCTCCCGGGTAGGGAAGTCGAGGACCGTGGATGGTGCGGAAATATTCTGCTGGATCATCATGATGCCCCACGAGCGATGGAACATCCGCAGCGAAAACGATCCCTGCATCCGCGTGACCTGATTGTGATACAGCTCCATTGGATTGATGCTGCGACTGCCGAAATCGTCATCCTGCGCATACGGGCCGAAAACAGAGGACAGCAGAACACGCGCCTGCGTGCCTTTGGGATGTGTGGGGTGTGCTTCGATCAGTTCTGGATTCATATTTCACCTTCGGGGGACAGGTGCGATCAGCGGTCATTCGCGATTAGGCCGAGGAGGCCGTCGAGGCGGCCGCCACAGTGAAATCGTGGAACAGGGCTGTACCTTTATTGTCCTGCTCGCTGACATGTCACACAATGCGATGACAAAAAGATTACAAACCAACGTGCCGCAGCTTTGGCGAGTGGACGCTGTTTCAGGCTAAAACCGCGACACTGGCGGCAAGCGCGTCTTACACTTGTCTGGGTATGCGACTCTTCGTTGGGATTCCACTGGCCGCCTCGGTGATCGAGCAACTCGAGAAGGTTTCCATGCGCCATCGAGTGACCGGCGATGGGTTGCGTTGGTCGACGCCCGAGTCATGGCACATTACCCTGCAGTTCCTGGGCGACACCAGCGAGACACAGTATGAATGCGTCGTCGCTAGACTGCGCGAACTACATTCCGCGCCGGTTCCAATTGAGCTGGACGAGCTGGGTTTCTTCGATCACGCCGGAATTTTCTTCGCCGGCGTCGCTCTCACACCGGAATTGCTGGCGCTCCAGCACCAGGTCAACCTATCCACTGTTTCGTGCGGGTTCAATCCAGAGGATCGCCCGTACCGTCCCCACATTACGCTGGCGCGCAGCAAGGGTAGAAGAAATGCAATCAGGCTTGAGGCATTGAAAGCGAAAATGCGTCATCGGCCGAAGTTCAGCCGGTTCGTAGCGCGGGAATTTCTTCTCTACGAAAGCTTCACTCTGCCGACCGGCTCCCAATACGAAACCCGTGCGAGGTTTCGTTTGGGCTTTTGAGTTGAAAACTGCACCATAAGTGCAGCAAACAAGTTAGTTGCCTTAGCAACCAAATCGCTCAAAAACGCGCTTTTTGGTTGCTAAGGCAACTATCAAAGTCTAGGGACTTGTCGGTGGGATTTCGCCTCACACTCCGACGATTTCTCCCGTCTCATTTACGTCGATTTCCACCGCTCGCGGAACCTTCGGCAGCCCCGGCATCAACATCATATTGCCGGCAATCATCACCACAAACCCTGCGCCCGCGGAGAGCGAAACATCTGTAATCCGCAGCTTCCAGCCCCTCGGCGCACCGAGCAACTTGGGATTATCCGAAAGAGAATATTGCGTTTTCGCGATGCAGATCGGCAATCCATCAAATCCCCAATCCACCAGTTGCCGCAGTTTTTCCGTGGCAACATCGCTCATCTCCACGCCCTCGGCACCGTACACATGCATCGCTACCTTGCTGGCCTTTTCCGCATAAGAGTCGCTCAGCGCATACGCTGGAGTGATTTCGGAACTGTCGCTTTTATCAATGGTTTCAATAACTTTGCGGGCAAGCTCGAGCGAACCTTCGCCCCCCCGGGTAAAGGGTTCTGTCATGGCGCATGCCACGCCTTGCTGGGCGCAGTAGGTCAGCAGTTGCGCCAAGTCAGCCTCAGTGTCATGGGGAAATCGATTCACGGCGATGACAAGGGGGACGCCAAAGTGACGAAGACTGCGCATGTGTTGCGCCAGGTTCGCGAATCCTTTTTGCAGGTCGCCCTCGCCCTGGTTGCGCATGCTCTGTACCGTGGTCACGAGCACAGCTACCGATGGGCTGACGCCTAACACGCGCGTGACGATGTCCATATATTTTTCAGCGCCCAGGTCGGCCGCAAATCCGGCTTCGTTGACGACGTAGTCCGCCAGTCGAAGCCCCATATCCTGCGAGATGACGCTGCTAGTTCCGTGCGCAATATTGCCAAAGGGGCCTGTGTGCACCAATGCGGGCGTGCCCTCGGTTGTCTGTACCAGGTTCGGCAGAAGGGCTTCGTTCAGCAGCGCCATCATCGCGCCGGTAGCGCGCAAATCCGCGGCTCGCACCGGCTTGCCGACACGCGAAGCCCCGATCACAATCGATGCCAAACGCCGCCGAAGATCGTTGCGGTCTTTGGCGAGCGCCAGGATCGCCATGACCTCCGACGCGGCGGTGATCAAAAATCCGGTACGGCGATTCGCGCCATCTCTTTTGCCATCGACGTCAACCTCTATCCGACGCAGCGCGCGATCGTTCATATCCATGGTGCGGGGCCAGGTAATCCGAGCGGGATCCAGATCAAGTTCATTGCCGTGGAACAGGTGGGCATCGATCAATGCAGCTAGCAGATTGTGGGCAGAGGTCATGGCGTGAATATCGCCGTGGAAATGTAAATTGATTTTCTGGCTCGGTTCCACCTGCGACAGGCCGCCCCCGGCTGCGCCGCCCTTCATGCCGAAAACGGGACCGAGAGACGGTTCGCGAGAGGTGACGACGGCCGTTTTCCCAATGCGCTCCAGCCCCTGCACCAGTCCGATGGCGGTAACCGTTTTGCCCTCTCCAGAAACTGTTGGAGTCGTGGCGGTTACCAGGATCAGCTTGCCGCGGCGCGGAAAAGTCGGATCAGTCAGCAGATCCAACTTCAGTTTCGCGCCGTAGGTCCCCAACGTTTCATACAGGTTTTCAGGCAGATTCAACTTGCGTGCAATGGTACTGATCGGCAATAACGCTTGCGTCATTCGCGACTTTCCATTCTAGTTGGCTGCAGGTGTGATGTTGGTGACCGGCAGGTCCCAATGCGCCAGGAGTATTTCAAATCGTCGCTGCTCCTCGCGCTTATAGGTCTGCTGGTCTGGATAGAGCTGGCGGATGAACCCTTCTTCATCGGCGTCCGCCGTGGTGGCAACCGTGGAATTCTTATAGGCGATCGTCACGCGGTAGTCCCAGCGCGCGTCTTCCGTCATGTGGTTTGCGGGCGTCTCAACCTTCAGGGCCACGATGCGGCCAGTCTGTTGAATCTTTCGCAGCAGAGGGAAGTGATTCTTCAAAAAGAGATCCAGAAATTCCTGTTGGTGGCCCCATTGTGTCTTGTAGTAATACTCCACGGTGTAAGGCGCATTCGCGGCGCCTTGCGGCGGCGCTCCCTGTGCCAGAGCCGGAATCGCGAATGCAGTCAGCAGCAAAACAAGCAGAAGCTTTTTCATCACACCCCCTCAAGAGTCAAACCAGACCCATTGTAGCGGTTGGAGGAGGTGCGGTCCGTGATGGCGGCTACGGTGGTGATGTTCCTGGCTCGTTACCTCGAGGTTGAGATTGGAGAGTTCATTTCCGCCGTATCGAGCGCGAGACGCAGGGCGCCCATGAGTTGTGCGTCCGATCCAAGCTCGCTGGGGATCAGTTCGGGTCGTCCGCGGACGGCCCATTGTTGAAGCATGCCGCGCGTGGCCGCGCAAAGCGCGGGATGCAAACCGACGCCGCCCCCCAGGACAAACAGCGGGCAGTTCAGCACCAGCGACATATTGTAGATGGCGTGGGATAGCATGCGCGCGGACTGCTGCAGAATGGTCTGCGCCAGCGGATCGCCAGCCAGCGCAGCGTCAAATATCTCGGACGCGACCATCTCGCGAGGAAGCGTGGTGTTGTCCGGGGTCCAGAGCTTTTGCCATTCTGCCCGAATCCCTTCGCCGCCAATCATGCTTTCCAGAGCGCCCGGTTCATCGCGTTTTCGCGGGGCATTCGGCGTGCCGGGGACCAGCATATAGCCGATTTCTCCAGCGGCCCAACCCGCGCCGTGGAATAAGGAGTGGTTGAGCACGATGCCGGCGCCGATGCCGGTTCCAATCGCGACAAATACAAAGTCGCGCGCACCTTTGGTGGCGCCAACCCAGCTTTCGCCGACGGCTGCCAGGTTCACGTCGTTGTCCACTGCCGACGGAATGTTCAACGCCGCTTCGAGCATCGCAGCCAGCGGAACGTCGCGCCATCCGAGCAGATAAGATGTCGCGATCACGCGGCCTTCCTCGACGTCAGTAACTCCAGGTACGCCAACGGCGATAGCTTCGAGGGATTCGCGCGGAACGGAGGTCTGCTGCAGCAAGTGTTTCACGCCGTCGCAAATGAGGTTAACAACCGCGTCAGCGCCGCGCACACCTGCGGTCGGCGACGACCATTTTGCAACAATGGCGCCGGACCCGTCTGCGAGCGCGAGGCGCAGGTTGGTTCCTCCAATGTCGACTGCGGCGACGTAGGCCGCATCGGCGGATGGCGTGCGGAGGGGTAGGGTGGTTGGGGTGTTGCCGCCGCGCTGCGTGGGTTCCAAGGCGTCGTTATTTGGGGGATTTGCCATTTTCCTACTGTCTCTCCTGGGGATTTCACTCATCGGGCAATTGCGTTCGCCTCGGTGCTAATGCTTTCCAACTCGCGCCCTTTAGTTTCGGGGATGACGAAGCGGACAAAGAGCAGCGTGAGGATACAAAACCCTGCATAGATGATGAACGTGGATGAATTTCCTGCCGCTTTGATGAGCGACAGGAAGGTAAGGGATACAACAAAATTGGCCCCGCCAGAGGCGAGGGACGCCAGGGCAACTCCGCGGCCACGAACCTGCAACGGGAAGACTTCTGACACCAGAATCCACGCGATGGGGCCCATGCTGAATGCGAAGCAGGTGATGTAGACCATCAGGCAGATGGTGGCCACGACGCCCGGAGCCCCGCCGAAGGTGGCCTGATTGTGGAAGGAGTACGCGAGCATCAACAGCGATGCCGTCATGCCGCCGACACCGGCGTAGAGCAGTGGTTTCCGTCCCACGCGGTCGACCAGCACCAATGCAATGATGGTAGCGAGTACGTTGGTGACCGCAACCAGCAAGGTCGCGAAGATGGCGTTCTTATTGGACGTGATGCCGGCGAGTGAAAAAATCTGCGGCCCGTAATACAGAATGGCGTTGATGCCGGTCACTTGTTGCAAGATGAGGAAGCCAACGGCGATGAACAGCGACATGCGCACCGCCGGGCTCCACAGCGCGCTCCAGCGGCGTTCCATTTTTACTTGCAGAGCGGCATGAATATCGGCGATCAGCAGACGCGCACCTTCCGCATCCGTGTAGGAGCGGAGCACGGATTCTGCGTCAGGAATGCGATTCTGTGCAAACAGCCATCGTGGGCTCTCGGGCAGCGTGAGGAGCAAGAGGATAAAGAGCGCTGCGGGCAGGGCTCCAATGCCAAACATCAGCCGCCAGGCGTGTTCGCTGGCCAGCCAGTAGCCGACGAGGTCGGCGAGTGCAATGCCTATGGTGAGGGCGAATTGGTACAGGCCGATCAGCATGCCGCGGGAACGCGGAGGCGCCAGCTCTGAAACGTATACGGGCGCAGTGACAGACGTGAAGCCGACGGCGACACCCAGCAGGAAACGCGCGACGATGAGAATGACGACGTTGGGCGAGGTAAAGGCCAGCAGTGAGCCGCAAAGAAAAATGGCGCCGCCCCAGAGGAGCGTAGCGCGACGGCCGATGCGATCTGTGATGGCTCCGCCTGCGAGCGCGCCGGACATGGCGCCAATCAATACGACGCTGACCACCACTTCTTCCATGCGGGTTGAGAGCATGAAAGATTGACGGACGAAGATCAAGGCGGCCGCGATCACTCCCATGTCATAGCCGTAGAGGATGCCGCCGAGTCCCGCAATGAGGGAGACTCGCCAGATGAATCCGCGGCGAACGTGGGTCTGCGGTGCGAGAACTGGGGCGGACAAGATTTCCTCTCGCTTCACAAAGACAGTCATACTATTGCGTCATAACGCCGTATTGAAACCGCGGAGGCAGGCGGCAACCGGTTCGTTCCACCATGCCAAGCGTGAGCGACTGCGGTACCAGCAGGGAAATGATCGCTTCCCACGGTTCCGCAACTGCATCGATGTGGATGGGGAAAAGCCTCTCTGTCTTTGGCTGATCCTCGGCAGAGACGAGCACCACTTTCCCGCCCCGGCGATTACACTCCTCTGCAAGTTTGATTCCGAGGGCAGCTACGCGACCGAGAGCGAAGATAATCGCCACGTGCGAACCATCCACATCCAGGTTGGGCCCGTGTTTGAAACCTGCGCCGGTGTGCGCGGAGGCGCGGTGGCCAGTCATTTCGCGGATACAAAGCGCGCTCATGATGGCAGCGCCATACGCGGATCCTCGACCGATGACTTCGATGTTAGCGGCGCCGCGGCAAAATGACTCGAGTTCGCTTCGATGCGCAAAGATTGGGTCAAGGCTGGTGGCAAAGATTTCCGCTGCACGCTCGGCGTCGTCTTCCCATGAACGCTCCAGAATTTCAGAGGCGAGGATGATGGCACCGGCAGTCGAATTGGTATACGTTTTTGTCGCGTTGCCGTACTCCGGGCCGGCCAAAATAGGCAACCGGTTCCGAGTCATATTCCAGCAGGTGCTGGCCGGGTTGTTGCAGATCAGCCCGAGCGGGTGGTCTTCGCCAGTCTTCATCAGTTCGACCAGTTCGGCGCTTTCGCCGGAGGTGGTAAGAAGAACGGAAAGAGCCGCATCGTTGCATACGGGTCGAGCGTAGTGGAGCCATTCGCCGGCGTCCGCGGAGTAAGATAGCCGGCCGTGACTTGCTAGATGGACAGAAGCGCTGAAGGAGGAACAGTAGGACGCACCCATGCCGATGAACATGACCGGTCCGGGATTCTGAGAAAGCCGGCGAAAGTTTTTCAGTTGGGAGCGAATCTCGCGATCGCTGCGATAGGCGCGAATCAATTCGAAAAGGCGGTGCGGCTGCTCGCGGCACTCGATCTCGAGGATCTCGGTTCCGCTGGCGTGCTGCAGGTGCGCCGGAGGCTCAACCCCGTTGATCCAGCGAGGCATTTCCATA
Organism: Acidobacteriota bacterium; assembly: GCA_021780095.1. The sequence continues at coordinate 18,547 of JAJXZK010000144.1, forward strand.
TTCGCGCCTCCCACGACACCGTCCTCAATTCATGAGAGTCCGCAAACAGTTGGGATCTCGTGCCGCAGGGTACGGCGAAGCGGCGTTTGTACCGCGAAATGCCACACCAATATTACGATCAAAACGTAGAAAGCGAGCTTGGAACACGAAATAAAAACAGAGAGCAACCGCCGGCGGTTCGGGCACGGCCAACCGCCATGCTGGCGGACTTAATAATGTTCGTTTAGTATCTCGCGAAAGGGCCAGGAACGCAAGCCGTCGTTTTTTCTAAGGAAGGTTCGCAAAGTTGGCACCCTAAACCAAATCCAGGTGGCGATGGCCCAAGGAATGGCATATAGTAGCCGTCAGATTCCATCTTTTTCGGAACGAAATGAAGAAAAAACTTATCCCACTGGGCAGGCCCTCTGTTCTGCGGCACACGAATGCTCACAGCATTTTGAAGCTTCTACGCGACTTCGGCTCGTGCTCTCGGGCGGATCTGGTCCGGGCTTCCGGATTGAGTGCTCCCACGGTGACAAACGTTGTAAAAGACCTGCTAAAGAAAGGCCTGGTCGAACCGCTGGGCGAGGGCGAGTCCAGCGGCGGACGTCCGCCGGACATGATCCGGTTTCATGCGGAGCGGGGGTGTTTGCTGGCCGTGCAGATTTCCTCGGGAAGTCTCTCATTTCTGTTGACCGATTTGAACGGAAATGAACTGGAAGCGCGTAAAGTCCCGCTGACGGATTGCATGACAACCCCGGCGGCCGTCTGTGGATACATCGAGAATGAAGTGAAGTTGCTGCTGCGCACACACAAGAAGACGCGGGATCAACTGTTAGCCATTGTTGTAGGCGTACCGGCAATTACGAATTTAGATGAAGGCACCGTGTTGGCGATCAGCACGCTGGAAGGCTGGCGAGCGGTGCCTCTTCGCGCGATGCTGAGCAAAGCAGTCCACTGCGCCGTGATGCTGGAGAACGATATCAATCTGGCAGCACAGGGAGAGCAGTTCTGCGGCGCAGCTCAATCTGAAAAGGATTTCGTGTTGATCGACATTGGGGAAAATGTCGGCGCCGGTGTTTTTCTGGACGGCAGAATCCATCATGGATCGCAGTGGTCGGCGGGAGAAATCGGATATCTACGCTTGCCGGGTACTTCGCGCAGACAGCCCACCATTCATGAATTCGGCGAGTTGGAAAGAGTGTTGACGAGTCGAGGAATATTGAACAGTTGGAACGAAACCCGCGGGACGCGCACAAAAAGTGAGAAGCGCGCTGGCGATGAAGTGAATGCAACTGTAATCTTGGATCTGGCCCATGCCGGCGACGAACGCGCGAAAAAAATCGTTCGTGAACGAGCTGAAATTGTCGCGGATATCATTGTCGATTTGTCCTTGATTCTGAACCCGAGCCTGATCCTGCTAGGCGGAGAAGTCGGAGGACACCCGGTGTTGATTGAGTTTGTGCGGCAACAGCTGCAGGGAAGTGAATTCGCAGTGCCGAGAATCGGCTCCGGTAGCGCGGGCAACCGCGCTGTGCTGTGGGGTGCGATCGCAGTAGCTCTGGACGCCCTTCCTTCTGTGCTGCTGCCGGAACCGCCGATGTAACCTTCGATTGGGTTGCGCGGACGGGTTGTCGCGGATCTGCGCCGCGCTTCTGGAAACGCGAATCGCCCGCGTCGTCTTGACACTGCAATTTGCGATGTGCTCCACTTGCAGCCATGCAGACTTTATTTTAGAAGGTTAGAAACTGCTCGTTGCCGGTCGGATTGAGCCCTCTAGTTTGTTGAGTCTGGAACGCCGACGGAGAACGCCCCGACGACATGCAATGCCCAGGGGAGAGAGATTCAAGGCATGACGACGCGACGGAACTTCGTGAAGCTGGCCGCCGCGACAGGGCTGCTCGGCGTTGCCTCTCCACTGCTCCCGCTCACTCGGCTGAATATCGGGGTAGGGACGTTCAGCTATCACAATCTCTCGCTCGACGAAATGATCACCCAGCTGAATGCGCTGCGTATTCGGGAAATAGAGATGTCGCGCGGCGAGTTTATGCTGCTCAGCCACCCGAAGGCGGAGTTGTTTCGCGGCGCCCGAGTGAAACTGGACCGAGCCGGGATTCGCTGTGTCTCCTATTACGCCGCGACGATCAAAGATGCTGCTGATATCGAAAATGCGGTGCGATTCGCAAAATTGCTTGGGAGTACCAATATCACTGGCGACGGAACGGAATCGATTCTGAAGCAGCTCGACCAGCGATTGAGCCAGGAAGGCTTGACCTTCGGTCTGCACAATCATTTCTTTCCAAACACCACTTTCGCCTACCAGAGTCCTGAAGAGGTGCTACGGGCGATTTCAAGCCTTTCGAAAACGATGGGAGCGACTGCGGACACGGGGCAATTCGCCTCCTGCGGTTATGATCCGGTGGACGCCATCCACAAGCTTGCGCCTCGCCTGCGTATGGTGCATTTGAAGGATGTTAAGGCCAAGGGAGGGGACGTGAACACGCTGCTGGGCGACGGAATTGCGAGAATTTCTGCGGTCATGCAGGAGCTGCACCGGCAGAACTTCGCGGGTCTGGTCGCCGTGGAATACGAGAAAGAAGGCGCTGTGGATAGGGATATGGCGGAGGAGATTGCGTATGCGAGAAGGCTTGCGTGACCGCAACAAAGTGACGACCGCTGGGAGACTTACAATGCGAAAACTATTTCTGCTGGCGCTGGCCGGAACGATGTCGATGGCGATCTACGGTCAGCGGTGGCACCCGATTCTGTCTATCGGCTCTGCCGCGCCGAATTTTGAATTGCCGGGCGTGGATGGGAAGATTCACAAGCTGAGCGATTACGCCAATAGCAAGATTCTTGTGGTGGCGTTTACCTGCGACCATTGCCCGATCGCGCAGATGTATGAGCAACGGATCGAGCAGCTGTACGAAGAGTATGGAAGGCGCGGTGTGGCCGTGGTCGCGATCATGGGAAACGATCCAAAGGCGACGTTGATTGGGGAGCTGGACTCCTCCGATAGTGGCGACACGCTGGAGGAGATGAAGACTCGAATGAAGTACAAGCATCTTCATTATCCATATCTTTACGATGGCGCGACTCAATCGGTGGCGGATGCATATGGACCGCAAGCCACGCCCCATGTTTTCGTCTTCGATCAGAGTCGCCATCTACGGTACGAAGGGCGCTTCGATAACAGTTATCGCATCGAGAAAGTCAGCACACACGATGCGCAGAACGCAATTGATGCGCTGTTGGCGGGTAAGCCGGTGCCGGTGACGCATACCGGCGTCTTTGGATGTTCAACGAAATGGAAAGAGAAGGAAGCGCTGCGCGAAGCAGATGAGGAAAAACTTGCGGCGCAGCCGGTTAGTGTGGAACTGATCGATGCCGCGGGGTTGAAGAAACTGCGTGCCAATGCCGGTGACAATTACACTCTGGTCAGCTTTTGGGCGACGTGGTGCGGTTCCTGCGTTGAAGAATTCTCCGATCTGCAGGATACATTTCGTATGTACGATGATCGCGGGTTTCAACTGGTGACTGTATCGGCAAATATGCCGGATGAAAGGGCGGGAGTGCTGCGATTTTTGCAGCGGAAACACGCAACCAGCCGCAACCTGTTATTTGCATCCGACAATACCGCTGCGCTGCAGGCGGCCTTCGATCCAAAGTGGCAATCGGCGGTGCCGTATACGGTGCTGCTGGCACCGGGCGGAAAGGTTCTCTACAGCAGCGTCGGTTCGGTTGACATGCTGGAGTTGCGGCGAAAGATTCTTGCGGCGATGCCTTCGGATTATATTGGCTTCAACAAATACTGGATGGGGAACTGATCGGCAACGGGAGTGGTTGAAATCGATGCACGTTTGTCTCAAGAGGCGCCAGGATTCTGAGTTTCGCGCAATGGCTGCCGTCGTCAGCACCGCAGTACTGGCGATCGGGATGAGCGGTTGTGCACAGAAGAAGTCTGCGGCCACGATTCCGCCTCCGGCTGCGACTGCGCCCACGCTGGCAGGGTCCGCGGGCCCTGTGTGCCCGCAGCCAGGTGGACAGGCGTTTCCGCCAAATCCGGCGCCGCGGCTGGTCGAGTACTTCTTTGTGGACAAGGGCAAGCACTACGCGGACTACTCGAAGCAGGTCAATTTCACCAAGATGACTCACCTGAATCTGGCCTTCGGGATTCCACCTAATTGTGACGGCGTTTGTAGCGCGAGCAGCAATATGGAGTTTTCCATTCCGGGTCAAAGTGATGCTGACATCGCAGCGATTGTGACGGCTGCGCACGCAGCGGGTGTGAAGGTCATCCTGTCGGTTGGGGGTGGGGGCGGAGATCAGAAAATCATTCAGTTTTACAATGCGGGACTATCCAGCCAGTTAGTGAATTCCCTGGACAAATTTGTCGCGGCTCACGGATTCGATGGCATCGATCTGGACATCGAAGACCCCAGCAACATGGGTGCGCCGTTCGGCACCTTTGTGAATGCGTTGGTGGCGAAGTTTCATCCGGAGGGCAAGGTCGTCACCGCCGCAGTCGCGAAATATCTGCAGAGCTCCATGCCCGATGCGTCACTCCACCAATTCGACTTCATCAATGTGATGACGTATTCCTCGTATGAGCAGGCGCTGAGTTCGCTGCGGTACTATTCCATCGATGAAAAGATTGCTCGGGACAAGATAGTTCTTGGCGTACCGTTTTTTGGCTCGACAGCTGATGACTCAAAGGAAGAAAGCTACCAGGCGATTCTGGCTGCGTATCCGAATGCATGGAAGGTCGATCTGGCAGGCGGAGGACTGCTGGATGACGGGCAAGCCTTCCGCTATGTCGGTGAGGCAACGATGGCACGAGAAACATTGCTGGGAGAGCAATATGGCGGGGTGATGCTCTGGGCGATCCTGGGAGATGCGGCGGCGCCGCATTCGCTGTTGACCGTAATTCAGAACAACCTGAACGCGAGCCATACAGCCCAGGCGGCGGGGAATCCATAGCGATGATTTCGAGCGTCGCTGCCGCGAGGCGTTATTGCTTGCGGCCGCCGAGCCACAACAGGGCGTTTTCAAAGAAGCGATTCTGCACGGGGCTGGTGAGGATCTTGTTACCGTGGCCCATGTTGGTATAAATCATTTTGTATTTTGTGTTGGTCCACGTGACCGGTATGTCGCCGCCGACGAGCGTGTCTTTAAAGCCGAGCGGGTAGTTTGACGGCGCGAGCGTCATCAGCACCTTAATACCCGGAGTGTCGCGGGGGTCGGGCCTCCAGCTGTACCACTCGTTTGCGGGGGATATAAAGCTACGCGGTAAGCCTTTCGCAATGGGACTGGTCGGATCGTCAATCGTGAGGGTGGCGGGCAACGGAGGCCAACTGTTGCCGGAAAAAACCGCTCCCAGAAAGTCAGCGAACCAGGGCCAGACGGCTCGATTATCCATCCAGCCTGCGATGTGAAAGCCCAACCATGCTCCGCCATGCTCCATGTAGTTTTGGAATGCCACACGCTGCCCGGAGGTGGACGGCGCGTCGTCCAGCCATAGGACAACCTGATACTGCTTCAGGGTATCGGGATTCATGTCATTCCAATTCGATGTCGCTTTGAAGTCGAAGTGATCGCGGTTTGCCATCGCCTGAAAAAATGGAATCGCCTGCATGGCGAAATCGACGTGATCCTGTTCGACATGGGTGGAGTAGAAAGCAAGAACATGAAACGGGCGGCTCTGAGCGAAGGCCGAGACTCCCGAGCCGGCCAGAAGCGCGGGCAGGCAGAAGGTAAAGAGGCGCCGAATCATGAATAGACCTTTCCTGGGTAGTAACAGACCGTGAGGGACGGTTCGACACAAGACTTTCTAATGATTGATAATCTAGTCCACAACGAGGTTTATCACAACATGAGTCGTTTCGCGCGATGGTGTTCTCCATTAGCTGACAACGTTCCAGCCCAATGCACCTTGTGCATTGGCGTTGCGCTGGGCTCGATCTCCTTGCTGGCGATGAGCCCCGGGGGTCATGCCGAAACGGATGCGGTGCAAGGCAGAATGATCACGCGAGCCGCTGTCGCTGTGAACCCGGTTACCCATAAAGTGTATGCGGTGGATGAGGGTGCCGGCGCCGTCTCCGTGATCGATGAGAAGACCGCTACCATTCGCAAGGTGACGGTGGGAGAGAAGCCTATCGCCATTGCCATTAATCCAAAGACAAATCGGATCTATGTTGCGAATACGGGCAGCGGATCGATCAGTGTGATCGATGGTAGCCGAGACGCAGTGATTGCGACGGTGAAGGGCGAGGCGCAACCCTACGTGCTGGCCGTTAACGATGTAACGAACAGGGTGTATGTGACGAACACCTACAGTGACATGGTGACGGTTATCAATGGTGCGACAAATACTGCGCATGCGCTGAAGGCTGGAAGCGCGGATGGAATCGCAATTGATCCGCGAAACAACATGATCTTTTTGATGACCTACGAGGACCCGAACGTTCGCGTTGTCGATGGCGTGAACGAAACTATTCGCAAGGTCACGGTGGGAACGCACTTGTGGGGAATACTGTTCGATCCCTCCACAACTACGCTGTACCTGGGGCATACAGGAACTGCCGATCTGGTCGCAATGAATGAGAAGACCCACGCCGTACATACCATTCCGGTGGGAGCGATCCCTTGCGCGGTTGCGGTTGATTCGGTTACGCATCGGATATACGTCGTGAATTACGGAGATCACACGGTCAGCGTGATCGATGGCGCTAAGGGGAAGGTGATCGCCACACTTCCTGTGGGCGAGCATCCGCAGGCAGTTGCGGTCGACTCCGTGCATCATCGGATCTATGTCGCGAATGTGCATAGCGACAACGTGACCGTGATCGACGGTGCGACGGAGACGGTCATGGGCAGGTTGCACGCAGGCAGGAATCCATACGCGCTCGCGGTCGATCCGACTGCCAGCCATATTTATGCGGCGAACTATGGCGAGCCTTCCGTTACGGCGATCGAAGTGGCGCACGCATCGATCGCAAAATAATCAGCGGGTTCGGCTGGAATCTATTTGCTGGCCGCGATGCCTGAAATCTCCTGATGCTGGTCGAGTTGGCCGTCGGGGAATAGAACCGCAACCCAGGGTGAGACTGGATCGATCACTCGCGCATGCCAGGTGATTTCGCTCTTGCTCTGTTCGCCCAGGTTGACTGACTTGGTATCCGGTCCAATCAACTCCAAATTATTCACACGTGCAGTGAAGGTGTGGGAGCCTAGCCCTTTCGCGGAGACTTGCAACAGAACTTCGTTCGAGGCGAGTCCCTTGGAATTCACGGAGAAGTCGACTGCTTTTTGGCGGTTGAGATATAACTGATACGAGCCGGCGGAGAGTGCGGTGAGGGAGGTCCGTGCGGCCCCTGATTCGACGGTGTACCGGCCCTGAGGGACAACGGCGCGAAAGGTTCCGTTGGCGTGGTTGACCGCTGCAGCGATGACGTTGCCCGTCTCGCGATTTACAAAGCGCACAGGGGCGGTTGAGTTGCTGTCGACCACGCCGCGCACCACCGCAGGGCCGCTTAGATCGCCCATCAGCCAGATCCATTCGCCAACGGGCTGGGTCCAGACTTCCTTGTAGGTCCAGCAAATCTGGTTCGGCCAGTAGGGAGCGTCGGCCGTCCCTTTTGTCTCGATGCCAACGGGAATTGCGCCGACCATTTGCCCGGAGCGAACACTATAGAGCGGTGTCCAATCGTATCCCTCGCCGTACATGATGCTGGAGGAGAAGGGATTTCGTCCGACGATCCATTGCGCCTGCTGTTGCGCTAAATTCTCCGCATCAATGTTACCGCGCACCTGGGCCGCGGTGGAGAGCGCCTTGGCCTCCGAGAGCAGGACGCTGGAGTTGCCTCGGAAATCAAACCAGACGGGAAAGCGGCGCAGATAGTACTGGCCGCCGAGCGGCACGCCGCGACGAACTTCGTCGAGATAGGTGGTTCGGTCGGCCGTTCGCAGAGGAGTCCAGGTCTTGGAATGGGGAAGTAAATCTGCTTCGCTTTCGCTATAGACCGCGGCGGGAAGCATGTTAAACGGTGCGTCGACCGCCGCCACGGCCTGCTGATAATACTTCGAGTGCAGCACGATGGCGGAGTACCAGCGCATCCAGTTGGGATTCTGCGGAAGGGTTTCGCAGAGATGGGCAAGGGCGACAATGGGCTGCTCTTCCTCACCCATGTGGAAGCGATGAAAGATGGCTTTGCGATCCGGGCCGGTGTAAAAGTAGCCGGTGATTGGAATACTCCACGGCTGCAATTTTCTTTGCTGAGATTCCAGAATTTGATTGCCGAGAGTCACAGCTTCGTCAGCGTACTTCTGGTCGCCGGTCGCTCGGAACAGATCGATCGACGCGATCGCGCCGAAGGAGGTTCTTTCTAGGTCGTCCTTCTGCCCGTAAATTTCCGGCAACGGTGGCGCAGTTTTGAGGCCAGCTACAGCAAACTGCCAATCCTCTTTTGCGGTTGTGAGGCTGCGATTGGCGAGGTTTGGATCGCTGTCTTTCAAGACGCGCGCGGCCAACGCCTCGACGGCGGCTGCTCTGAAATTCCATTCAGCATCATTCACTGCCGGACCAAAACGGTCGTCGGCGTCACCCATGATTCCGTTCGTCCAGTAACTGATTAACTGGCCGGTGGTGCGATAGCCATCTCCGAAGCGGGTCTTGAGGACCCAGTCCAGGCCCCACTCCGCTTCGAGGATCAGGCGGTTGTACAGGACAGGATCTTCTCCTTGCTGCTTGAGACGTTCCGCCAGTTCAAACAATCCATCGGCCATGGCGGGCGTGTTTCCGGTGGCGCTCAAGTCGCCGGCATCGTGATATCCGCCATTGACGAGAATGCGCTTGTCGTCATGAAAGCTGTAGTCATCCTGGTGGCAGATGCCGTGGATGCCGGGAATTACGGTACCGCAGCGCTCGCTGTACATGAAGTTGACGGCCTTCACGATACTGTCGCGCCAGGCGTCCTCGCCAATCCGAAACCTGCGAGTGGTGGTGTCACCGGCGCGAAGAAAATAATTGCCGGGCTGGTGAACCTGGGAAAAATCGAGAACCTGATAGTTGCCCAGGTAGGTATTTTGGGGTTCGATGGGTCTGGTTAGCACAACTTTGCCGGTGTCGGCGTCTACGAGCGAAAATTCGTGGCTCTTCAGGTCGCTTGCGATGGCTGTCTTGGAGGCGCCGGAGTCATAGCCGGCGTGGCTGAAGGCGATCTTGCCGGCGGCGACATCCCACCCTTCCACGTGATCCGGGACGACGGTTTGTAACTCGAGTTGGTCGATGTAGAGGATTGTTTTGTCGCCGGGATCGGGGAACACCTTCGGCAGGCTGTATGCGAAGTCGAGAGCTGTGATTCGATTACGTGAAAGCGGCGTGATTTCCCAGACCACATGGTTCCACTGGCGGTTCTTAAGCGGGATGGATTCATCGCGCCCCTCATTTGTGCTGTCTGGCAGGATGTGCGCGCCCTCGTTGTGAAGAATCAGGGACCCGGAAATCGCCGGAGCTCCATCGACGTCGGGATAGACCCAAAGGGAAATGCGGTTGTAGCGACTCCAATCTTCAGAAGAGAAGGTTCGGGTAGCGACCAGATCCTCCCAATCGCCCGTACCGTCTATGCGCGCGATGTTGTCAGTAGAGTCGATGCGGATGGAGTGCTGGCCGTCCTTGACCTCAGCGGTGGAGAGGGTCATGGAACCGTCTCCCTTGAATTTCCAGTTGGACAGTTCTTCCATTCCGTCGAGCTGACGCGAGTCCAAAACTTTCTTCTGGAGCCAGCGATATTCTGCGCCATTCTTGACGACGGGCTGCATCGGCTCTTCTGGAGCACCGAGCTGGGCATGCGCGCATGGGATGGTGGAGAGGGAAGTGGCGGCGATCCATAGCAGAATCGCGGAGAAGCGGCGCAAGGGAGAACGGCGGCGTAGCGGTTCAATTTTGGTCATTTGGGATCGCTCCTTCAAGAGATTTTCCAGGGATGGTTGGCGGGGAGTCACCCGGAGAATCCGCCAAACGTGACGTGCAAAAAAAGAAGCGCTGCAGACCTGAATTTCGGTTGCAGCGTGCTGGCTAAATACGCAAACGCCGTCGTTTTGACTGGGGCCGCAAGAGGTACCCTGTACTTGCGTTCCGTAATACGCATTGATCGAACGATGGACGACCTTGGGCAGCAGGGTATGGTTTGTTCGGGCCAAGTAGGGACACGCATAGACCAGCTCGGGGTAACTGGATCCCGCGTAAAAGGCG
>JAJXZK010000426.1 GCA_021780095.1 Acidobacteriota bacterium
CCTTTCTTAAAGTGGTAGACTCCGGGATTTTTATCGGGATCGATACCCCCGAGGTCGTACCATCTGATGCCATTGTCTTTCAACCACTGAATTAGGGACCAATGCAGCAGGTAGGCGCCCTTTGAATTCAGCCCTTCATCGCTCGTAGCGCCTAGCAGATAAATCGCCGAATTGCCCATTGCCGAAGCAACGAGTCCTGCTACCGGTATTCCATTGTCCGCGCAAATTAAGACGTGCATGCGATGGTGCTCTGGCAGACCTTCCTGGATTTTCCCAAATTCCGCCACATCAACTGTTGTTTCGAATGACTTACGCTTCCGCATCTGAGCATAGATCTTACAGAAGGCCTGATACTCTTCGATTCCTTGTCCAGAGGTCACGCTCAGATTGTTCTTTTCCGCGCGTACGAGTTGGTTGCGCCATTTCCTGTCGAGCGCTTTCCGGATATCACTAAGAGGAAGAGCAAGGTCCAGGACAATCGTTCGGTACGCAACGTCGGTGGCGAAAGGTTCAGAATTAAATGTGGAAAATGCAGATTGCATTATTGTCGCTCGGGGCGATCCGGCAAACGCATTGGGCAGGATGCGCAGAAAAAGCTTCCTCGCGTTCACGTACTCATCCGCGATGGCGCGGGCCATCCGCGCGGGAACTTCGGGATCGAGTGGCAGGTCGCGCCGTTCCCAGAGAGGGCCCCAGCGCAGGTAGGCCATGCCGTACTTCAGCGGGGTGGGGCGAATAATCCTGAGCTGCGCCATTCCCCGTACTTCACCGTCGCGCTTCAATACGATCCGGCTGAGGTGTTTTTCTCCCCACCGCACTCCGCCGTAAGCGGATGTCTGATAGATGTTGGCGTCGTCGAATAGATCAAGCATCTCTGACCACTCCTGGGGAGTGGCTTGATCCACTTCGATCTGCCAGGTCGGATCGAGCATGATCTGTTTTCCTATTTCCCTATGAGTGGCGCCGTGCCTGCGAAAGCGGCTCCTGGGCACGGGCGGACGAAGAAGGCGTCCGGAAACGCCGGTTTCTGATGACGCGCAGACGAGGCAGAATCTCAAGCTCGAAAAAGAGGGCGTCATCGCTGTCGGCGCGGGCGCTCACTCTGTCGAGATGGAATGGGTCGGCGCCCCGGCGGTTGGCAACACTCTCACTCAAGAACACCGCCTTGTGCCCGGAGCGTTCAAGACAGGCTTTTAGGTCGCTTGTAAGATCCTTCGAGGATCCGTACGGCTGGCTGAACGAGCGCACTTTCGTATGTGAAGAGGCTTCCAGCTCTGCCTTGTTTCCCTCGATTTCCTGCGCAAGGTCCGCTGTTGTAAGGGACCTGCCGTGCACGTGCGAATACGTGTGGTTCCCTATCTCGAAGCCGAATGACGCCAGCCCACAGAGCTGCTTGCGAGTCAGATACAGGCCCGCTTCCTCTGCTGTGCGTCCCTCATTAATTCCGGCAAGCCTGCAAAGCGCTTCGAGGAAAGCCCCTCGCTCCGCCAGCGAGATTGCCGGGAAAAAGGACGCGAAAACATCCGAAAGCGAAGCCAATTCGAGGTCCTCTCCTCTGCGCACGCCCCGGGCGGCGGCCCGGATCGCATCCATTCCCAAACTATTGGCCACGTAGCAAACGAGATTATCGGGCGCCAGTCGTTGATTATCCAGGAATGCGGCATTGACGAAAAAAACTGCCGGAACGCCGTAGCGATGACACAGGGGCGCCGCACATTCCGCAACCGATGCATAGGCATCATCGAAAGTCACAAGCACGGCCCGGCTCGGAAGTCCCCGGCCGTCGCAGTCGGTCAGGACGTCATCGAGGCTCACCGGAGTGTAATTCCGCGTGAGGAACTTCAGCGCGGCCTCGAATTTATCGGGTGTGATATTTACATTCATCCCCCGGGTAAAAGCAGAGTGCTCAGCCGCAATGTTATGAAACAAGACACAGCGCAAGGCATAAGAGGAATCGAGGGCGCGCGCAATCCCAAAATGGCCGGGGGTACGCCAGAGCGCTTCCCCGGCCAGGCGAATTGCGACCGTTCGAAAGCTACTGTAAGACAACCTGCTCTCCATCCAGAAACGCTCGCTGCCAGAGCTCAAGGGTTAGCAGCGAAAAGATTTCCTTGGAATAGTTGGCGCCATTCGAGCCGGCCCGGAGCAATTCCTCAACGGCGTCTTTGCGGAAATAGCCGCGTTCGATTGTTTTGCGGTCTGTCAACACACTCCGGACGACATCCCTGAGATCGTTGCGAAGCCAGGATTCGTAGGGGACCGGGAACCCGGCCTTCTTCCGGTCGCGGATTTCCCTGGGGATTTTCCGGGACAAAACTTTCTTCAAAATATATTTTGAAGTGAATCCGTTTATCTTGAAATCCGGCGGCAACGACGCCGCGAACTCCAGTACCTTGTGATCCAACAAGGGCACACGGAGCTCAATGGAATTGGCCATTGTCATCTTGTCGGCTTTGATCAGCAAATCATCGGGCAGCCACGTTTTTGTATCGATGTAGAGCATCGCCTCCAGGGTGTTCTTTCCCTGGACGCGGGCCTGCAGCTGGCGCAAAGGAGCAAGCGAATGCTCGCGGTCGACCATCCCCGCAAAATCGGCAGAGTACATTTCGCCTAATCGATTTCCGGAATTGCGATGCGGGTTTGAAGTCCGGCTGTAGTAGTAACCAGGAAAGGAATCCTTCATGAGCGGTGCATATTGCCCCACTCGCGGCAAGTGAAAGACGGAGTCCGCCAGGGAAAGACCCCGCGCGAGGGTGCCACGGAGTGGAGAAAGAGCGCCCTTGACCCGCTCCAACCAGACGAGGTTGCGATAATTGCTGTATCCCGCAAAAGCTTCGTCTCCTCCTTCCCCCGAGAGGAGCACTTTGACGTGAGCCTTCGCCAATTTGGAAACGTAGTACATTGCGATGGCGGGTGGTTCACACACCGGCTCTTCCATGTGCCAGACGTATTGCGGCATAAACGACGCAAAGTCCTGCGGGCTGATGGTCATCTCATAATGCTGGGTTCCAAACGCCTTTGCCGCCAATCTGGCGTAGGGCCTTTCGTCAGCGACTTCTCCCCCGGAAAAGCCAACCGTGAAGCTGCTGATATCCTTGTCAGTTTCACGAACAGCAAAGCTCAACACACCCGTGGAGTCCACCCCGCCGCTCAGGAGAACTCCCACCGGCACGTCCGCGATCATGTGAAGTCTGACTGCTTCTTCCAAGATACTCAGCAACTCGCCTTCGGCTTCGTTCAGGCTCCGCCTTTGGGCAGGCTCTGAAAAGTGCAGATCCCAATATTGCCCGATCACTGGCTTGCCGTCTTGGATCAGGAGGTAGTGTCCAGGTGCCAGCTTTTGGATTCCCTTCAGCAGAGTGTCCGTACCCGGCAAATACAGGAAGGTCAGAAACCTGTCGATCATCTCGGGAGCAATCTCTCGATGGACCGAGGGGTCCGCCAAAATCGCTTTGATTTCGGAGGCAAAAACCAAAGACTCTTTGGTGAGGCAGTAGTAGACAGGTTTTATTCCAACTCGATCCCTTGCCAGCAGCAAAGTCCTTGTATTTTCATCCCAAATCGCGAAGGCGAACATTCCGCGAAGCTTGTCCAGACATTTGGGACCGAGCTCCTCGTACAGATGGACAATCACCTCGGTGTCACTTTGCGTTCTGAAGGTGTGCCCCTTAGCGAGAAGAAAGGCCCGCAACTCCTGATAGTTGTATATCTCTCCATTGAAGGCGATCCAGACGGTGCCATCCTCGTTCGAAAGGGGCTGGTGACCGCCTTGAAGATCAATGATCGAGAGCCGGCGGAACCCGAGGCCAACCGGACCCGCCACGCGGTAGCCTTCATCATCCGGCCCCCGATGGCGAATCGTGTCCGCCATCGCTTTTATCAGAGCGGGCGGCACCGGGTCCGCACTGTTCAGCATCAATTTTCCGCAGATTCCACACATAGGTTGAGTCGGATGGCCCTGCCTGGAAATTACTTCCAGATCGTTTGCATGCCGCAGAGCCGCCTCAACTGCTGACTGCGGATGTACGCGACATACGATTGATCTTCCACACGCGGCGGGCGATTCAGATGAGCCTTTAGAAATCCGTACAACATGGCAGCGGAGCCGATCACGTATGGCTTCTGGACGACCCTGCGAAGGCAGCTGGCAGCAATGAAGAGCGGATGATACCCGCAAATGTAAAACACCGAGCCGTGCTTCACCCTGTCGCGCAACAGGCCGTCCTCAGTTCCCGTGAAGCGATGATGGAGAAGATGCAAATCCGGGAAGCCATGCGTCTTCCAGCCCAGCATATTGGCTTTCACCTCATCGATGGTGTCCCAGCCCGTAGCCGGCCAAAGCCCTCCAATCGCCTCCCAACAGGCTTTGCGGTAAATCTTGGTTGCACCCCGGACATGAAATCTCGGAGTCACCTCGAGTTTCGGAGCTCCCGAAACATTGTGATAGATATCCCCGCCACCGATTCCCAAACTCGGGTTGCTGCGGAAGTGCTCAAAGCACTTCTCGAAATAGTCCGGCGCAAAGCTCAAGTCTGCATCGAGCTTCACGATGAAATCCCAATCTTTGGTTTGAAGGGCGCGGTATCCGTCGTAGAAGGCTTCCATCACGCCTCCGCCCGATTTCCGAAATCCCCGGTTGGCGCGGTGCACCACATGAATCCAAGAATGCTGGGCCGCATATTGGTCGACGATCTCACCCGTCCGGTCGGTCGAGCCATCATTCACGATGACCCACTCCGCAGGCAAAACGGTCTGGCGGCAGACAGATTCGAGCGTGGATTGGATGAATCGCTCTTCATCCCGCACGGGCGTGATGATTACATAGGATGGATGGCTCATGAGAACACCACGGTAAAGCGAATGTGAAATTGCATGGCTTCGTCTTGGTGAAAGATTCGGAGCATTAGGCCTGATGCCTGCCGCCGCAGAGAGCCGCTTCTCAAAAATGCGCGAGGCGGCAGTTTAATTTGGTTGCAGGGCCTTACGGTACGCCAGAAGCAGATTCTTTTTTTCGCGTTCCCAATTCAGGCCCTCTTCGATCCGCCTGCGGCCGTGCGCTCCCAGTTGTTGGCGGAGTTCTCTGGAATCAAGCAATTTGGCCAACTGGTTGGCGAAGTCAATCGGGTCATTCGGTGAAGCATAGAGAGCGCCCGCCCCTGCGGACTGGCGGCCTTCTTTCATGTCGAAAAGCACTACCGGTAAACCAAACGCCATATACTCGAAAATCTTGATCATGGTCGAGTTGTCATTCATGGGAGTCTTCGGGTCGGGCGCCACTCCCACGTGTGCCTGAGAGAGATAGGACAGGACTTGATCATGGGGAACCTGCCCGGCAAAAGTCACGAAGTCATTCAACCCTTTCGCGGTGGCGATGGCCCGCAGATCTTTGAGCATCGTGCCTCCGCCGATCAGAGTGAAATGTGTGTCCTGTCGCCCCTGGTGTTTAACGAGGTGCTCGATGGACTCCATCAGAATGTCCAAGCCATCTTGCTGCCCCATGAAACCCACATACACAACGAGAAGTGGCCTTGCCGGCTTGATTGGAGGGTGGTCTATCTTCTGGTCGAAGATCTTCAGATTGGGACAATTGCGCACAACGAACACCCGATCCGGGCTTTTCCCTCCTCGCGCCACTGCAAGCTCCTTGAACGACTCATTGGGAGCGATGGAAACCTTTGCCGTTTTGAACGATAGCTTCTCGGCAAGTTGGGTGCAGACGCGAAGGAGACGTTGCTTCTGTCCAAACTTGACCTCAAAAAGCTCAGGGGCCAGATCGTGATGGTCGAAAATATACCGAACCCCGAACGGCTTCAATGCCAGGGCAATCAGGAAGATGTTATCCGGAGGATTGCAGCCCTGGAGGATTCGAAATCTGGTTCGGGCAAATATCTTGAAGACGAGATAGAGCTCCGCCAGAAGCGCGAGAGCATATTCCAACAGATAGCCAATCTCGCTCGAAGCCTCCCACGTGCGGTGACGATAGATGTGAACCCCATCCAGAAACTCGTAACTGGCGTGGTATGACTTTTTCCCCTTGGGACAGACCACGGAAACGCTATAACCTGCATCGCGAAGCGCGCAGGCTTCCGACCAGACTCGCCGATCAAGGGGCACCGGCAAGTTCTCAACGACGATGCACACCGGTATCGGCTTGCCCTTCTCTAAGGGGGGCATCTTGTCTGGTTCGCTCGAGGAGCTTTGGCAAGCGGTTTCAACCTCTGCCATCTGCGCCCCTCAGGCTCGCGCCTCTGGCTGAACGGATACCGCGCCCTCAGGGCGGCTTTCAAAGCGCGCGATCTCGCTCACCACGCGATCCTGCTGAGCCGCGCTCAAACCAGGATACATGGGGAGGGAAAGAATTTCAGCGGCCGCCTTCTCCGTTGCGGGGAAATCTCCTTCTTGAAAACCCATAGCCCGGTAAGGCTTCTGGAGATGAACCGGAATGGGATAGTGGATGCCAGTCCCGATGCCGCATTCGGTCAGGTGTTTTTGGAGCTCGTCGCGTTCCCCTGTGCGCACCACGTAGAGATGATAGACGGCGCGAGACCAGGAGGGCTCGCTTGGCAGGACGAGGCGTGTCGGCGCCTTGCTCAGCAGTTCGTTGTACCGTGACGCCACCTCCCGGCGCTTCTGATTCCATTTCGCCAGATGGCGCAGCTTGGCTTGCAGGAATCCAGCCTGGATTGCGTCCAGCCGTCCGTTGTAACCCTCCATTTCGTGATGATATTTGCGTATCTGTCCGTGGTCGCGCATCATCCGCATTTTGCGGGCGAACTCATCGAGATGAGTCGTAACCGCCCCAGCCTCGCCGCAGGCGCCAAGATTTTTCCCGGGATAAAAGCTGAAGGCGGCTGCATGCCCCATTGAACCAGCCTTCCTCCAGCGGTTTTCCTCCCTCGAAAAGTATTCCGCACCATG
>JAJXZK010000001.1 GCA_021780095.1 Acidobacteriota bacterium
GTTGTAGGTCAAGCGCTGCAGCGATACGATTTGCCGGAAAAGGCGCGAGCTATCAGCCGGCGTTACATCGCCAATGTCGTCACGACCTGGGAAAACACCGGGCTTACCTGGGAGCGGTACGACGGAGTGGCCGGCGGACACAGCGTGCCGGTCGAGCGCGATCCTGCACAGCCGCTGCACGGGTTTTCGTCGGCGTCCGCGGTCGTCGTGGGGCGAATTGCGTTCAGTTAGAGTAATATTTTTTTGCGCGCGCGGAAAACTGCAGCACAAAGGCCGCCGATTCAGTCCGCTCTGCTTGGTGTAGTAACGGGTCAGGATGCGCCGGGAATAACTGAACGTGTACGCTGGAGGGTCTAGTCGGTATTCAGCGTGCATTCAAAGCGTTGAATGCCTTCCCCCTAGAATTCCCACATCCCAACCACGGTCAACTGCAGTCACCTTCTTTGGCTTCTGTATCGCTTGGTTTATGCTGAAGTGGATTGAGGTCGTTCGGCATTCAATCGGTTGAATTAAAATTGGTTCTCGAATCCGCCCCACCGCGTCGACAACAACTTTTATTCCTACAGGAGAGTGGCAATTGGCAGTGACACGACGAGACATCTTGATGAATGCGGGCAAGCTGGCTTCCGGCATGGCGGTCGGTGGGACTGCGATGTACGCCACAGGTGAGGACCAAGCTACCGCTGGGTCAGAGAGGCACAAGTTGAAAGTGGTCGTGACCGGTGGGCACCCCGGTGATCCGGAGTACGGCTGTGGCGGCACCATTGCCCGCTACTCCGACCGCGGCGATGATGTCGTGCTGCTTTACATGAATGATGGCGCATGGCCGCCAACCCCGGCGCCGGTACGCGTTGCAGAAGCCAAGAAGGCATGCAAAATATTAGGTGCAACGCCTGCCTATGCCGGCCAAGTGAATGGCCACGCCATTGTCGATAACGCGCACTACGACGATTTCCGCAAAGTCATCGATGGCCTGGCACCAGATGTCCTGTTTGTGCAGTGGCCCATCGATCACCACCCGGACCACCTGGCGATGTCGATCCTGGCGCTGGACGCATGGCTCAAGTCCGACAGAAAATATGCTTTCTACTACTACGAAGTCGGCCAGGATACGATGATGTTCCAGCCTACAGAATTCGTAGACATTACCGCACAGGCAGCACGCAAGCGCGAAGCCTGTTATGCGCACGCGTCGCAAACGCCTGACTATTGGTATCCACTGCAAACGCAACTCTCAGATTTCCGGGGCGCCGAGAGTGGGTATAAATCCGCGGAAGGATTTGTGCGGCACTGGATGAGCAAAGGAAGTATGCTGCCGTAGTGGAATCGCGGATCTGAAACTTCTCGACGCTGCCTGATACGATGCGGGACGCGACGGACGAACCGGGAGTTTATTTCTTGCCGCGACCGCGCCTTGCAACGGGCGCCGTCGAACCGCGAATCACCAGTTTCGGCACAATCATGTGGGTATCGCCGTAGGGCTGAATGCCATCCTCCGCGCCGCTCTCCAGGTGCTTCAGGATGTAGCTGGCAGCATACTCTCCCATTTCTGCCATAGGCTGACGAATGGTAGTTAAACCTGGCGTGGTGAGCGCCGCAGACGGAATGTCATCAAACCCGATCACGGAGCAGCTTTCCGGAACGCTGCGACCATTTTCTGAAAGCACGCGAATCGCGCCGTAGGCTGTGAGATCGTCGAAGGCGAGAATCGCGGTGAATTTTTCGCCCCCATCCAGCAGCTCCTTTGTCAGCCGCAGGCCGCCGTCAAACACCGAGCCGGACTCCACAGTGCCTGGAAGATCGCGGATCAACGCAGGATTCAGCCTTAGCCCTGCATCTTTCGCGAAACTACGGATGCCCTTCCATCGCATGCGGCTGTCTGCCATGCGGCGAGGGCCACGCAAGAAAGCTATGTCGCGATGGCCGAGCTGATAGAGATGTTCCATGGCGGCGTAACCGCCGGCTGCATTGTCTACCAGTACGGAATTGATCGTGGGCGATTCAAGATCGCGGCCAACAACCACCGTGGGAATCTGCCGGTCATCGATGTCCTCGAGCAACGCAATATCGAAGAGCAGCCAATTCGGCACGGTGATCAAGCCTTCCACGCGGCGCTCCACCATCATTTCAAGATAGCGTTCGAGCTGCTGGAGCTGATTGTGCGCGTCCATGAGGATCGGCAAATAGGCCGTCGGCAACAGCTTGCTCTCAATTCCCTGCAGGATCAAAGTGCAGAATGGATCGGCAAGGTCAATCACAAGAACGCCAATCATGTGACTTTTCTGGCTGCGCAGGGAGCGCGCAAAAATATCCGCGCGATAACCCAGACGTTTTACGGCATCGAAGATCTTCTGTTTGGTTTTTGCGGGAATATATCGCGACAGGGGCGCTTCATTCACCACCAGCGACACCGTAGAGGGAGAAAAACCGCTGGCCCGCGCGACATCTGTCAAAGTTACGCGCCTGCGGTTGGAGCTTGGCTTCTTCATTCCTTCTCCCACGTTCGTCGTATCAACTCAATCATCTCGTCGGGGGAATTGTATTGACGCCACTCATTGCGACACAGCAGTTGCCAGACCGGATAGTACTTCGATACAAACATTCAGGCAACCGCCAGCTTCTCATTTGAAATCGATAATCGCATTTCCCTTGATCCTGATTTACTCCTGAACCACGGCTTTTACCAGGTTGCGGGGATTGTCGACATTGCGCCCATGCAGCAATGCGATCTGATACGCAAAAAACTGCAGCGGAATCACCTCACATATCGGCAGCAGATACTCACTGCATCGAGGAACGAACACGCAATGCTGGCTGTACTGCGGCACTTCTTTATCGCCCTCGTTCGCCAACGCAAAGACCTGCGCGCCCTGCTGGCGCATGTCCTTCAGCAGCTGCACGACTTTGGAATACCGCAGCACTGAATCGTGATCCTTGGGGTCGTAGGTCGCCAACACAACCAAGGGCGTTTCGGGTCCGACCAGCGCATTGGGTCCATGTTTCAGCTCGCCCGCGGGATAGCCCTCAGCATGCGTATAGGAGGACTCTTTCAGCTTGAGGGCGCCTTCGCGCGCGATGGCGTAATGAATGCCTCGGCCCAGGAATAGAAAGGCGGTCGCCTCGCGATAGCTGGCGGCCAATTCCTGGATCTTCTGCTCCCACACAGGCAATGCCTTGGCAATGATGTCTGGGAGTGCGAGAGCTTCTCCGCACATGGAATCGGCGACATTCAAAGTCATGCGACCGCGCTGATGGGCAAGGGAAAGCGAAAGCAGATACAGAACGAGCAGTTGCCCGGTGAAGCTCTTGGTGGCGGGAATTGCTTTCTCCGGCCCGGCGCATACGGGAAGGCTCGCGCGTGCTTCCCTGGCCATCGAAGAATCGCTGCGATTGGTGATCGCTGCGGTTTGCATTCCCCGAGAGCGAGCCTCTCGCAGAGCGGCCAACGTGTCTGCCGTTTCTCCGGATTGCGAGATGACGATGACAGCGGGGTTGTGCAGCGTGTGAGTGGAGCGATAACAATACTCGCTTGCATACTCCACATCGACGGCGAGGCCGGCAATATCTTCCAGCATGATTTCACCGGCCAGTCCTGCATGTCGGCTGGATCCACTGGCGGCGACAACAATGCGTTCGTGACCCAGCAGCGCGCTGTGGGCAGCCATCATGGGGTCTCGCGCCAATCTGCCGTCCCGTGTGTAATAGGTGAGTGTGTCGGCCAGGGCCTGCGGCTGTTCAAAAATCTCGCGCAACATAATGTGTGGAAACTGTCGCGTGGTGTCGAAGGCGGGAGCTTGAGGCGAATCGATAGTCATAAGAGATCTCAATGAGGTGTGACAGGCGTGGGCAGAATCCAAAAGACTTTGCACCTGAAACAGTCGCAAACCTGAAACCTGTCCTTGCTCTTTTCCCTATTCTAACGATTAAATGTCTGCCGCCGATATCTTTGTGCCTCAAAAGAGAAACCAGCGGAGTTGTGGAATTCTTCATTTCGCCCGTGGCTACACCTTTCGCTTCGTTTCACGGCCACGATCGCAATGTTGCTGTCGATTTCGATCGCCTCGTATGGCTCGCGGCTCAATGCGGCACGATGGAATCGTCTATCGGTCCGGGTCGCAGGATCGGCAATTGCCATATTCTCAGAGGGGGAACCTCATGGACTGGTTTACGCGTAGAACGTTCTGCAAAGGAGCGCTGCTTTGCTCCGCAGGTGCCGTGTTCGCGAAAGAAATGAAGTCGCCGCACGCCAACTTTCCAACCGATCCACGTGCAAGAATCGCGGTTGCAACCTACCCGTTTCGAAGCATTCTCGTTGCGCCGACAAACCACGATCGCGATGCCTCCAAGCCGGGAATGGATCTGGCAGCCTTCGCTCGTTTTGTTCGCAAGGAGTTTCACGTACCGGGTATTGAGCCGCTGTCGCTCCACTTCCCTTCGACGGAGCCACGCGAGATTCTCAAAATGCGCGCGGCATTTGATACAGCCGGAATCCACACAGTCAACATTCCCGTGGACGACTCCGTGGAGCTCTGCAGTGCAAACGTTGCTACGCGGAATGCGGGGAACGCACGCTATCGAATGTGGATCGATATCGCAGTCACGCTTCGATCTCCGAGCATCCGCATCTGGATTCCGAAGTGCTCCGATACTTCCGATCTGCCAAGGGCCGTCGACGCTCTAAAGCCGACGCTCGATTATGCGGCCGCGCATAACATCGTGATCAACCTCGAGAACGATGATCCGATTCTTTCCTCAGACAATCGCATTCTGGCGGCAATTCAGCTGGCCGGTACACCTTATTTGCGGGCGCTCCCCGACTTTGCAAATTCCCTGATGGGCGGCGACGAGCAATTTAACACCCGGGCGGTTCGGCGAATGTTTGCCCATGCATGGAACATTGCGCATGTGAAAGACGCCGAGATAATCCGCAACAAGCGTGAGACTGTTTCGTTGTCAGGGCTTTTCGGGATTGCGAAAGCGGCACGATATCGCGGCTACTATTCCATGGAGTCGGACTCCGACGTCGATCCGGTGGTTGATACGAAACACTTAATTGAACAAAGCCTGACCTTGATGTAGACCCTATCTGGCCGTGCGAAGTTTTTCATTTTGGGAACTTGATTGCAACGCACTCCTCGCGGGCGGCGATTCGCGCGAGGTGTTGCGGGTGGAAAACTGTCGAGACCGCGAGTTGCGGCTCAACTTTTCTCGCCCGGGGCCGATGTTTCATTATGAGCATCGAGGCCAAATCCACCATGCAAGAACGCCAAATCTTACTGGCAGAAGAAAATGCGGAGCACAGCGAACAGCTCCAGGAGTATCTGCGCCGGCTGCACTATTCTGTCGAGGTACATTCGAGCGGCCTGGCAGCATTACAACGCTTGCAGGAACCGAACACGCCTTGCATGGCTCTACTAAGTTCTTCGCTTCCGGAAATGGCGGGGCTGGAAGTTGGATTAGAGATTCGGCGCCGTTCGCGCAGGCGCCAGCTCTGGCTCATGCTGATGAGCGGAAATCCAAATCCGGATGAAGTGATTATGGCCACGAATGCGGGGATTGACGAGTTTCTTGTCAAGCCCATCGATTTTCAAGACCTTCGCATGCGCATTCGAACCGGCGAACGGGTACAGAACTTGTATGCGGAATTGAGCGACTCCGCCATGGCGATGGAGTTCCATTGCACCCACGACCCACTGACTGGAGCCTGGCGGCGCGAAGCCATTCTGGATCTAATCTTCAAGGAGACGGATCGGGTGCAGCGCATGCAAACGCCGGTCAGTATTCTTTTGTTGGATGTCGACGGCTTCACCGATCTAAACCTGAAGTACAACGCCAACGTCGCGGATATGCTGTTGAAGCTGCTTGCCAATCGCCTCCGTCGTCAACTGCGGAGCTATGACGCACTTGGCCGGTACGCCGATGACGAGTTTATCGTGATGCTGCCGGGGTGCAGCGCGAAGGAAGCGGCGGCAAAGGCAGAGAGAATTCGTCTTGCTATGGCGAATCGACCATTCGTGGTAGATGGGAACGAAATTTCAATGACGGCGTGTCTCAGTGTTGCTGCCAGCTCAGGGCGTTCTCCGCTGATTGTGTTGCGAGAAGCGGAACGGGCGCTGTCGCTTGCCAAACAGCAAGGTCGGAATTCTATCCGTATCGCCGGGGAAATTACGTCCACCGAACCGGTACCTCCCATGCTGCGACGATTTGCCGTGCAATCCGATTGAGCCGGTATCGATTCATCATGCAGGAGCGGTTTTCTGTTCTCGAGCGAAGGAAAAATTCGTATCCGAAACCAGTTTCTGTCGATCGAGAATCGACTGGCGCGCCAAGTGCCGCTCGGACGCGAGGTCGGAACGCTTCAAAGGCTTGTCGTTGGCGTACAAATGTGTGGCTGGATGGGAATCCTTGTGGAACCGTAGTCTCATAGGGCGCGAAATGAGATGTTACACTCAGTGATCGCAGATTTGGAGAATGAAAATGGACCGCTTGCAAGCGATCAGGTTGTTCTATGCCGACATGATCACGGCGAACGCCGGCATACCTCCGGGAAGTGAACTCCAGGCCGCGTTTGCGTCGACGTCACGGGAGAAATTCGTCGGAGATGCGCCCTGGAAAATTTTTACCCGCTCCGGCTATGTCGATCGGCAGCGCATCGGCGGCCGTCGCCTGATCTGCGGACATACTCCGGTTTCGCGCGCAATGCTGGAAGATTCGCTGAAATACAACAAGATCATGCTCGACAACGGCTGCGTCTTCGGCGGATTGCCGGAGATGGGCAGCCTGGCCGCGCTGGATCTGGAGAGCATGAAAGTGTATTACCAGGAAAACATCGACCGTTGAATC
>JAJXZK010000328.1 GCA_021780095.1 Acidobacteriota bacterium
CCATGCAATACGCCCGCGATCTGGATACACCGTCCGCCAATCGCTTCGTCGGGATGTACGTCAATGAGCGCACGCTGGACTACGGCGAGGACGGAAAGACTGCCATCCGCCGGCTCCTGGAAATGGGCCATGAACGCGGCGTGATTCCCCAGGCCGTTCACGTCGATTTCGCCGAGTAATTCAGCCGCGGGCGTCAGTCACCATCCGCGTCAGGATGATGAGAATGCGGAGTGAGCAGCTGCTGCGGAATCGGTTGGCTTCCCATTTCGTCGCGCCATAGGATGATGTTCAGCTTTGCCGTATCGGCCATGTCAGCGTGGCTGAAATTCATCTTCGCCGACTGTTTGGCTCCGTAGCTTTTGGCTGTATTCGCTTCATAAATCCGCCCGTTATCGCGATTGACATAATCCGCAATGAAGGCTGGCTGTGTGCCGTCGCCGGAAAACTCCGGCGCCATCAGCGGCGCAAATGCGTCGTTGTTATTCATCGGCGGTAGGCCCAACAAAGTTTCCAGCGTTCGAACCGCGCTGACCGTCGTGTAGAAATGATGATCGACGACCCGCGTACCGTCAGCGGACGGGCGTGGCGCATATTTGCTGACCACCAGCATAAGGCTGCGATGCGCGTCCACGTGATCGGCTCCGTCTTGCGCATCATCCTCAAGAATAAAAAATGCCGTGTCATTCCAAAACGGACTGTGCGAAACAGCATCCACAGCTCTTCCAACTGCTAAATCGTTGTCAGCGACCGATGCTTCCGGACGCGGCATGCCCGGAGTCGTGCCCGCAGTGTGATCGTCGGGCAGGCGCAGCATCACAAAGGCAGGCATGGTGTCCTTCCCATGTTTGCGATCTACCATCCAAAGATTGAAATGCGTAAGAAACTCGGAGACTCGGAACTGATCCGGCACGCTGAGTTCAAAGTCCTGAAATTCCGGATCGAAATGACCGACCAACTCCGGCTTTGTGGGAATGTCCCGCGCAATCAGCGGAATCTTCCAGGGGTACTGGCTGATGCCTCCTCCATAATTCGCGGGTATCGGTTCTCCTTTGCGAATCGAGTTGGGCGAACACGCTTGCGAGTTGGGCTCTGGAGTTCCCTGGAGGGGATTCGCAGCTTTTTTCGCCTTCCCCGCCTCGCTGCAAAACTTGGTGGCAACGAATTCGCCAAAGTGGTAATAGGTTTTGTCGTGCTTCGCCAGATTGGTCCACAGGTATCCGCTGGCCGGCTCATCGACATCGGAAATTTTTTCCTGCAGCGGATATCCGTTGGCTACGATGCCCTCATAGTCGTAGGTCCGTTCCTCACCGCGATAGCTTTGCTGCCAGGTTTTCTCGGTGTAGTCGCTGGTAATAGCGGCCGTCGACCAAACGTGACCGTCCCCCGAAACTTCGCCAGAATCATAGAAATTATCAAGGATACCGAATTGCTCGGCCAGCTTGTGTTCGTTGGGCGTGATCGACCAACCGTACATGGTGAGGCTAGGATCGCGATCTCCCGCATTTAAATCGCCGAAAACCTGATCATAAGAACGGTTTTCTTTGATGATGTAAATCACGTGACGGATCGGATTGCCACCGGCGCGAAAAAGAATTTGTTGCTGCGCCGACTGCATGCGGTTGCTTTCCATCACCCGGCTGCTGAGCTGCTCCAACTGCTCATCGACGCTGGCGCGATCCATCGCCGCCAGAGAACCATACAGTAGCGACGCAATGTAGGCGTGCGGAGGCGAAGGCAATTTCTTGTGAGCGAGGCTTGGAGGCACAAATTTTGGCGCGAAATTGTTTGGCCCTGTTCCCTGCCCTTTCCCGGTCGCCACATACAGTTCATCCAGCGTTGTAGCCAAGGCTGTTGGATACCACTCGGTGGGAATGAATCCGTACGGATGGATGGGTTCTTTCGAATGCCGCTTCAGTGCATGAGGATTGAAAACAGCGACAGCATTCAGGCTGGCATCCGCAGCGTACAGTCGATTGCCGTCGGGCGAGAGAGCCAGAGCATCTGGAAACGCGCCAAAATATGTTTGTCCGGGCAATCGCGTGTCGAAAAATCCCAGCGTGTGTATGCTGCCATGTTTGCGAACGTGCCGCCCAATCGCCACCGCAGCCACAGAATCCCGATTCGCTAACGCCACATAGAGGATTCGCTTTTTCTCATTCAAGACCAAAGCCGCCGGATGCGAACTGGGATCGGTCGGATCACGGGGCGGCAACAGCGGCAACATCTGTACCACCTTGCCGCGTCCGAGATCCAATTCGGCAACTTCAGATGCGTTCCAAAGCGCGACGAATCCACGCTTGCCATCCCGCGTCGCGACCGCCGCAATCGGATATGAAGCAGGAATGGTATGGCTGGTAGAGAGATCGAAGCGATACAGAATCCTGCCACTCGTCGCCTCCATCAGCAACGCATCGTCGGAGAGGTTGTCCGCAATCAAAAGCCGGTCGCCATCCGGGCCACGAACCACCGTCAATCCTGACGGATACGGATTCGCCTCGCCTGCGGGCAGCGGATGCGTGCCCATTCTATTCTGCTTTTTGCCATCGGCGAGTTTTTGCAATGGGATAGGCAGGATTTTCTCTTCCGTCACTCGGCCATCTATGCATCGATAGACCAAAATGCCGTTCCCGACCGCCCTTTTGCCATTCGGCAATGGATGCGTCAGAGAGGCGATGCTGACGTAGAGATGCTGGCCGTCGCTACCAAAAGCGATGCCCGAATATAGCGTTTGCAGCGCGCTCTCGCGCGTATGAGGATTGGGAAAATCCAGCAGTTGGTGCGATTTTGTATCCAGAATCGCAATGGACTGCTCGCCTTTTGATTCAGCGGTTCCGTAGCCGGCGTTCACGACGGCAACATAGCGGCCGTCAGGAGAAATCGCCATCGCCATGGGCAGACTATTCGTCTTTTGTGGAGCGCCAGGCACAGGCTCGATCAACATTTTGCTGCTCGGTAGCGGAATTGTTCTCGCCGCGGGAGCGACGCTCTGCGCTCGCATCGACCCCGAAGCTGAGATCATTGCCAACAATGTTGGGAGCAAAGGACGGCGGATCCACAGGGAAAATATCACGGCCATTCCAACGTATCAAATCATGTTGCAGATGTCTTGAAATCGACGACAATACAGCACATTGTTATCGCGACAGACAAGTGCCAAATGCGGTTCCGCGCGGCATTCCGTAAGCCAGGAGCAAGTCCTTCAACGGCAATTACAAAAGTCTTACACTGAGCCTTCTTCCCCACTGCTAGCCTTGAAATAGCAAGTGATTTCATTCTTCTTCTTGAGGTATTGCGTGGCTCCCATAACCAATGAAGCCGTCGAGATGAACACCATCGAGACTTCCCCCCTTCACACCGCGACGATCGAAACCGTTGACGCTTCCTTCGTGGGAACTCCGGTCGCCGTTCCTGTGTACAACGCCCCCTTACCCGCACGCACCAAACCAACCCTGCCGGTGCTGGGCCGCGCAACCCAGGACCAGGGCGTGACCTGGACGACCGCAATTTTTCTGGCCATTTTTCACGTCGGAGCGATTGCCGCTTTCTTCTACTTTAGCTGGAGCGCCCTGGCCGTTTTTGTCGTGACCTATATGTTGGCGATCAACGTGGGCATCGGGATGTGCTATCACCGCCTGCTGACGCATCGCGGCTACAAAGTACCCAAGTGGGTGGAGTATGGGATGGCAATCTTCGCCACGACCGCTCTGGAAGGCGGACCGATGTTCTGGGTAGCCACCCACCGCGTCCATCACCAGTACAGCGACCATGTCGGCGATCCACATACGCCCACGGAAGGCGGCTGGTGGGCCCATGCCGGATGGATTTTGAAGGGCAAGGCGCTGCACACCGAGACCGCGATGCTCGCCCGTTACGCGCCGGACCTTGCGAAGAATCGCTTCTATGTCCTACTGAGCAAATATCACTGGATCCCGTTGACTATCGAAGGCCTCATCCTGCTGGCGATCGGCGGATGGCCTTGGGTTCTGTGGGGAGTATTCCTTCGCGTCACCATCGGGCTGCATGCAACCTGGTTAGTGAATTCTGCAACTCACCTGTGGGGCTCGCGCCGCTTCCAAACCCGCGACGATTCGCGCAACAGCTGGTGGGTTGCGCTGCTGACCGGTGGCGAAGGATGGCACAACAATCATCATGCCCATCCGGTGTCGGCTCGTCACGGATTGACATGGTATGAGTTCGATCCCAATTACTATGGCATCTGGATTCTGAAAAAGCTTGGCCTTGCGCGCCAGATCAAGGTGGCGCAATTCGATCCAAACGACCCGCGTCCTGCAGGCGTACAGGGTTCCTAACGTTCGTCGTCCCTCTCCTGCCCTGAAGCCTGACGGCTGGAGCGATTTCTGAAAGGAAATCCGCTCTATACTGCCGTCAGGCTTTTTGTTTGCCCAAACGCACTTCGCCATATATGCAGAAGATCACCCGCCGCCGTGGAACCATTGCTTTCTTCATCACGCTGGGCGCATGCCTGGTGGCGCTGGCGATTGCCTTGAATGTACGCTGGGTCATCCTCAACTGGCATGAAATTGTTCCGCTGGTTCTGGGCGTACTTTTCTTTGGAATTTTAATTGCGGGCGTCGTGCTCAATACAATTTTTCTGGTGCGCGAAATCCGACGCAATGAACGGCATGACAGTTTTTTGAACGCTGTCACCCATGAGCTGAAAACTCCGATCGCTTCCATCCGGCTTTATCTTGAAACGCTGCAGCGCCGCGACCTGAGTGATGACAAGCGCCAGGAGTTTTATCGCATCATGCTCGATGACAGCGAACGCCTGCTGGCGACCGTGGAGCAGGTGCTGAAAGCCGGCGAGGTCGGTCAGCGCGGACCGGATGACATCAGCATCCGAGTGGATATTCGAGAGATGGTAGAGGACTCCTGCCAGGTGGTGAGCCTCCGAAATCATTTGCCTCCCGAGGCAATTGAGTTTTTGGACGAAACCGGCGGCATCTCTACAGTGGTTGTCGGCAACCCGGAAGATTTGCGCGCGGCGATTATGAATGTGCTCGATAACGCCGTGAAGTATTCTCCCAAAAATCCAAAAATTCGCGTTCAGCTAACCGTTGAACACGATGCTTGGGTGGTGCTTCGAGTGACTGACAATGGGATTGGTATTTCGGATGTTCACCTGAAGAGAATTTTCAAAAGATTCTACCGTGTGCCCAGCTTGACCGTGTTGCGCACCAGTGGCACTGGCCTGGGGCTGTTCCTAGTGAGAACCATTGCACGGCAACATGGTGGCGACGCCAGCGCCACCAGCGATGGCGAGGGGCGCGGAGCGACCATCACGGTTCAGTTGCCGCGGCTACTGCATTCATAATCGCAAGGAGAGATGTGAGCAAGGATGGAGTAAACTCGCGCGGTACACCCGACCGCAAATCGAGCGAGCAGAACGGCAGCCGAATCCTGATTGTTGAGGATGAAGCGCATCTTGCCCAGGGATTGCTATTCAATCTTCAGGCTGAGGGGCACGAAGCTGTGGTCGTCGCGGACGGTGAGGCTGCAGTCGAACTTCTCTTGAAGCAGTCTGTACCCTTCGATGCGGTTGTGCTGGATGTGATGCTTCCCGGCATGGATGGATTTGCGGTCGCCCGCGCTCTACGCGCCGCGCAAAACTATACTCCTGTGCTGATGCTGACCGCCCGCGGCAGACCGGAAGATGTGTTGGAAGGTTTCGCTGCGGGAGCGGACGACTACTTGCCCAAGCCCTTTGAGCTGTCGATTCTGTTGGCTCGCCTGAATGGGTTATTGCGCCGCTCCCGCTGGCTTCGTCCTCGCGAGGTTGAACAGGAACTTCCAGCGTTGGATGAATACACGTTTGCGGGCAAGACGATCGATTTTGGCTTGCTGGAGTTGCGTGCTGCTGACAAGCAAGTTCGGCTGACGATGATGGAGGTTGAACTGCTTCGTTATCTTGTCCAAAACCCCGGCCGCGCCATCTCTCGCAGCGAGATTCTCGATCAGGTTTGGCATCTGCATCAGGATACGGATACGCGCGCGATCGACAACTTCATCGTCCGACTGCGACGCTACCTCGAAGACGACGCTGTTCATCCGCTCCACTTGCAAACTGTGCGTGGCATCGGTTATCGCTTTGTGCCCGACCCCAAGGAGGATGCGGAATAACCTAGACGGGGGTGTTCGAGGTGCACGCGTGCATTTGCCGTTCCGATCGATGACTGGAACAGTTAATGATCACGGCAAGCCCATTCCGCTTGAGTCGCCCCTCCGATTTTTTAGACACTGGCGAGGCATGAATCGTGGATCCGTTACCACGTTGCCGCGTATGCGCTCCCGGCTGGGATCAGGGTCAGTTCGACAGCCTATCGGTATTCCAGAATTTCTTAGTTATTTTCCAGCAATTTCCGAATTGACTGTAACTCCGCGCGGCGCGTTTCTGTTGTTTTGGGATAGCCGATTTTTAACGCAGCCAGCGCGTCAAGCAGAATCTGAGAAACGATCAATCTCGCATTCTCCTTGTCATCCGCCGGTACAACGTACCATGGCGCGTGGCGAGTTGCCGTTGCGTGCAGACAATCCTCGTACGCTTCCTGGTAATTCTTCCAGTACTCCCGCTCGTGAATGTCCGACATGCTGAGTTTCCAATTTTTCTCCGAGTCATCAATGCGCGAAAGAAAGCGCTTGCGCTGCTCGTCCTTGGAAAGGTGAAGAAATATTTTTACAATCCGAGTTCCGTTCCGATCGAGATGATCCTCTAATTCCACAATGGAGCGATAGCGCTCTTTCCACAAAGTTTTTCCTTGATGAGCCTCTGGCAGCCCCTCATT
>JAJXZK010000005.1 GCA_021780095.1 Acidobacteriota bacterium
ACGTCTACCTGCGCGATCCGGAGGCCAGCAAAATTGTTCGCGCCCAATACGCTGAACCCGGCGAGTCCGTCCTGGTTCATCTGTCGAACTTCCGCCCGGTCAAAAGAATTCAAGATGTGATCCGCATCTTTGCCGGGGTAGCCAAAGAAATGCCAGCCAGATTATTGATGGTCGGGGATGGTCCCGAGCGTTCTTCGGCGGAGTGGTTGGCGAAGTCGCTGAATATTAGCGATCGCATCGCCTTCGTTGGCAAGCACGATCAAGTGAACCATCTGTTGCCTGCGGCTGACCTGATGCTGATGCCGAGCGAGCTGGAATCTTTTGGGCTGGCGGCTCTCGAAGCCATGGCCTGCGAAGTTCCTACCATCGGTACCAATGTCGGCGGGGTGCCGGAATTGATTCAGGATGGCGTCACTGGCCTGTTGTTTCCTGTTGGCGACGTGGACGCCATGGCCGCCGCTGCCGTCAGTTTGCTGAAGGATCGCGACCGCCTGAATGAAATGGCGCACGCGGGCCGCCAGGAAGCACAGCGAACCTATTGTGCCTCTCGCGTGATTCCAAAGTATGAGGAATTTTACGAATCGATACTACGCAACTCCGGCCACTGAGTCGCGATGTTGGCAGAATTGATCGGGATAGTCAGGATGACGCGCGTGCCGCGGCCCGGGCGACTGAGAATCTCGAAGCCCGCGTCTGGACCGCAGAGCACCTGCATCCGTTCCCGAACATTGCGCATGCCGACACCTGTGCCTGACTGCAGGAGTCCGCCGCGATGCACCGGCGGCCCGTTTTCCACCGGCATGCCGACGCCGTCGTCCTCCACTGTGATCACCAGCTTGTCGTTCTGCAGACGGCTGCGCAAGGTTATTGTGCCGCCGCCAATACGCGGCTCCAGCCCATGCTTAATGCCGTTCTCGATCAGTGGCTGCAGCAGCATGCTGGGTACCAGGATCTCCAGCGTCTCCGGAGCAATATCCTTCACTACGCGCAATTTCTCAATCCCAAAGCGCACCACTTCAATGTCGAGGTAATCGTCGGCGAACTGCAATTCCTCCCGCAGCGGCATCAGGTCGTCACGATCCTGCAGCAGCACCCGCAAAATACTCGCCAGTTTGACGATCAGTTCGCGCGCCAGTTCCGGCCGAGAGCGCACCAGCGAGGCAATGGAATTGAGCGTGTTGAACAGAAAATGCGGATTGATCTGGCGCTGCAGTGCGTCCAGGCGCGCATCCATCAGTAGTCTTCCCTGCTCCTCCAGCTTGCGCTCGATGCGGATCGCATTCCAGATTTTCAGTGGAATTCCCACAACCATCGGCGCGCAGAGACAGATAGCCAGAAACAGCAGCCAGCTGTCCGAGTGCAGCGCGAACAACCGGCGCGGGTACAGATCGGAGATCCAGTTCCGGATCGCCTGCATGCCGAGGATGAGCATCAGCAGCAGAATCTGGCGATCGACTCGCGGGCGCATCAGGTTCCTGCGAATCCAGCGATAAATGCTGAGGTCGACAAAGGGAGAAAAGGACCAGATGTCTTCCTCGGAAACGAACGCGCGATAGGTGCCGAAGATCAACGCGACAACCAGGTTGAACGGCAAAGTCAGATATTCGCGATGCAGCACGGCAGGAATCGAAAGAAACGCCCCGGCGATGATGGCCGGCGTTGTGCCCAGCAACAGCGCCACCAGAATCACCGCTTCAAAGGAAATATCTGCGGCCAGAAAGTTCGGCACGACCACCCGGACCCACACCCCCAGGGTCAACGGAACGCAGATACACGCCAGCAGTCCCAGCATCTGACCGACACTGCGGCGCTTGCTCAGCAGCAGGTTTTTGAACACCATCGACCGTGACAGCGCGCTGGAAAGCGCAGCCGCCACGCCCAGCTTGACCAACAGAGTGATCAGAATAAGTTTTGAATCAATCACGACTTCACTTTACTCCGTAAGCCACATGGATTCGCAGGGAAGATCGCGGACCTATAATCGAAGTATGCCCTTTGAAAGTGTGCGCAAAGCTGCTGAGGCCGATTTCCCGACTCGTTGGGGCCATTTCCGTATTTTTGGCTTCGTAGGAACGCGTGCGCCTGATGCCCCCGATCCAGAATGCAAGGCGGACGCGGCCCAGTCGAGCGCGCCGGAGGAAATGGTGGCCCTCGTCATGGGAGATGTTTCCAGTGCGCCGCCGATCGTTCGCATTCATTCGCAATGTTTGACAGGAGATGTCTTCGGCTCGTTGCGCTGCGATTGCCGTCTCCAGTTGGAGTTGGCGCTACGCACCATCGCTGAGGAAAGTGCCGGAATCCTGCTGTACGAACAGCAGGAAGGTCGTGGTATTGGCCTTATGCCAAAGCTGCAAGCCTACGCCCTGCAGGACAAAGGACTGGACACTGTCGAGGCCAACGAACAGCTTGGATTTAAGGCCGATTGCCGCGGCTATGGGCTCCCCGCGGAGGTACTCAAGCGGATGGGGATTACCGAAGTCCGCCTGATGACGAACAACCCGGACAAGGTGGCTGCACTGCAATCTGCCGGCATTCGCGTGGTCGAGCGGCTGTCGTCCGTCGTTGAATCCCAGGAAAGCTTCGAAAAATATCTTCAGGTCAAGCGCGACAAGATGGGCCATATCACCGAGGAAGCGGACTCGGCGAATTCTTAGGTCGACGGCTGTTCGCGCATCGCAGACAATATTTTCGCCGTCGTAATCGCCTGGCCGACGTGGCGCTGGGTGTGTTCCGCGCAATGAATCAGCAGGCCGGCCACCGTGGTGGGCAACTTCTTGCGTCCCACCTCGCGCAACTCTGACCATTTTGCAATGTCCATCGCACGTATCCTCCGCTCTGCATCGCCCAATCCTCCTTCAAACGTCACCAGGAGTGCCTCTTTGCGTCCTTCAGGAAGCATTTCTTCCGCAAGGGTTTTCAGTTGCGGCGCGCTCAGATGATTCCCCTCCGCGTACGTCAGTAACCGATCCAGGCTGCCTGCGATATGGCGCAGTTGGAACGCCACTGACCCAAGTCCGTAGGGACGCGCGTGCATCTCACTGTCGCTGAGGGTTCCACACCATCGTGCGATGTCTTCTCGCGCCAGCTCCAGAGCGTGCAGCACGGCCCGCTGCCCCGCCGGAACCTCCGTCAGCGTGCCGCGCAGCCATGGTTCGGCTCTCCGCGCGGAATCGGATGGACGCGGTGCTCCAGGTGCGGTGGGATGGGAAGATTCCGACTTCATCGCACGTTGAGATGCAGCACCAATGCAAACTGTCGCAAGAATCGCCCTGCAAAAGCAACAGGACCGCACTGAAGCGGCCCTGTCCAGTGGTTGAAAGACTGTCACGCCATCGGAATCGCGGGTTGCGGAGAGCCTTCTGCGCTGGCTTTGACCCGCACGACGGTAATTTTATGGAAGCCTTCTTTGAAGGACGGCGGACGCAGCCGCTCTGCCATGCTGCGCATCGCGGCTTCATTCACCATGTAATCGCGGCGCATGTTTCGCTCCATGCACACCTCGAACGGCACATCGAAGAAGACGGCGTGCACCTCGTATCCGAAGCTGCGGGCCATCTTGATCCACTGCCGTCTTTCATGCGGCGAAAGATTGGTCGCGTCGACATAGTTCCACGGCATTTTCGCGATCAGGCGCGCACGCAACAAAGAGCGCAATGTCGAAAACACCAGCCCCTGATAGCGCTGTTCCGTGATGTCGTCGAATAGAATGCTGCGCAGCATGTCACTGGACAGCGGCGTGACCCCGCGACGTTTGAACCAGGTCGTCTTGCCGGATCCTGGCAATCCAATCGCCAACACCACGTAGCCTTTTGGAGATTTCGATGCCTGCAACTCCGCTGGTGGCTGCCCTAGCGATTCTGGCTGCGTCTCCATCACCAAGTTGGGGTTCTGCTCTACAGACGAGGATCCCCCCTGGCTTTGCGACTCCGACTTTGGCTCGCGACGGCCACCGGACTGCCCTTCGGAACGGTTTCCATGCCGATTTCTCCAATTCCGGCCCGACCGTTTTTCGTCGGAGCCGCTGGAGGACACGGCTTCGGGCGCGTCGGCAACAGGAGAGGGCTCCGCACGTTCGACTCGAGCGGGTGATTTCGCTGCATCCTCGCGCTCGAGCGATTGAGGATACGACGGTTGTAGTGGTGTTGGTTGGTCTTGCGGAATCTCGTGGCCAATCTTTCCGGTTGATTCGGAATTGTTGGTCACCGGCTTCTTGCGACGTCTCATTAGTTTTTCGCGCACCCAATCGCGCATGATGCGCTTGTAACAC
Organism: Acidobacteriota bacterium; assembly: GCA_021780095.1. The sequence continues at coordinate 4,268 of JAJXZK010000005.1, forward strand.
ATTGGCCGCATACGCTGCAAACCGGTCGTCGATTTTCTCGGACTTCGCCCTGAAACTGCACTCTCAACAGAGGCGGCCGTTCGAGAAATCCGCCTGCCGCACACCATAACTTCTTTTGCGCGTACATTCCACGCCAATCCGCACCGTTGCGTGTGTGTCGCATCACGCGGGCAGGCCCGCGCGGCGTCGTACAATGGGGGTGTATCCACTATATTCATCGTTCATCACAGGAGGGTAATTTCCCATGGCAGTAAAGGTTGGCATCAACGGTTTTGGCCGCATCGGCCGGAATGTACTGCGGGCATCTTTAGGCAACCCTGAGATTGATTTTGTTGCAGTCAATGATCTGACTGACCCGAAAACGCTGGCTCATCTACTCAAGCACGATTCTGTTCTTGGCAATCTGCAGAACGACGTGCAGTTTGGCGACGACTTCATCAGCGTAGACGGAAAGAAGATCAAGGTATTTGCCGAGAGAGATCCTGCCAAGCTCCCCTGGGACTCCGTCGGAGCCCAGATCGTGGTCGAATCGACCGGACATTTTACGGACGCCGCCAAGGCCAAAGCGCACCTGGGGCCGACCGTCAAGAAGGTCATCATTTCCGCCCCCGCCAGCAACGAAGATCTAACCGTCGTTCTGGGTGTCAATGAAAACAAGTACGATCCGGCCAAGCATAACGTCATCTCCAACGCTTCCTGCACCACCAACTGCTTGGCACCGGTGGCGAAGGTGCTGCTGGACAGCTTCGGCATCAAATCTGGCCTGATGAACACCATCCACAGCTTCACCAACGATCAGGTCACGCTCGACTTTCCCCACAAGGACCTGCGCCGCGCCCGTGCTGCCAGCCTCTCCATCATCCCCACCTCCACCGGTGCAGCCAAGGCGCTCCACCTGGTGATTCCGGAGCTGAAGGGAAAGTTGGACGGCTTCTCGTTGCGCGTTCCCACGCCTGTGGTTTCCGTTGTCGATCTGACCGTAGAAACCGAAAAGCCGGTCACGGTGGAATCGGTCAATGCCGCGCTGAAGGCAGCTGCGGACGGCCCCATGAAGGGAATTCTGGGCTTCGAGACTGCCCCCCTGGTCTCTATCGATTACAGAGGCAATCCGCTGTCCTCCATCATCGATGCTCCTCTGACCAAAGTCGTCGGCAACATGGTGAAGGTGCTCAGCTGGTACGACAACGAATGGGGCTATTCCTGCCGCGTGAAGGACCTGATCCTCTTCCTGACGAAAAAGGGTCTCTAGGAAGCAAGATCCCGCCCGATAAAAGACAATCTGGAGATGTTGCAGAGATCCTTTCGCAGCATCTCCAGAGACCTCTGACTCCATCCTGATTTTCTTCGGAGCAGCACGATGCGACAAAACATTCCTGGCTCATCCCCATACGAACCCATCATTGGATTTTCGCGTGCTGTGCGGATTGGGAACACGATTCACGTCTCCGGCACGGGACCCGTCGGTGCCGATCAAGCCAAGGCGGCCGACCAGACCCGCCACGTGCTGACTATCATCCAAAAGATTCTCGAACAGGCCGGGGCCAGTCTGGAAGACGTGGTGCGCACCCGCATGTACTTGACACACGTCGATGACTGGGAGGCGATTGGCCGAGTCCATGGGGAGTTCTTCGGTACGATCCGTCCTGCTGCTACGATGGTCGTGGTTGCCAAGCTGCTGAACCCGGAATGGCGCATTGAAATCGAAGCCGAGGCTGTCATTTCGAAATAGAAATCATAGACCTGATTCAGAATGGAGATCCGATGCGAGCCCTACTCCGCCCTCTGACCTGTATCTGCGTTTTCACGGCCGTGCTGATTCCTGCAAAATACGGGCGATCCCAGTCCGCTCCTAGCAGTACGACGCAACCGGCGAACACCCCCGCGCTTAGTCCCAAATGGGAGGAACTCACCGGACCAGACTTTATTCACGCGATCCAACAGTCGCAAGGAGTCTGCCTTCTGCCCTTTGGCATCATTGAGAAACACGGCACCCAGCTCCCGATGGGCACGGATCTGATCGATGTCCGGTATGCATCGCTCCATGCGGCCAAGCAGGAGTACGCGGTTGTATTTCCGCCCTATTACTTTGGTCAGATTGCGGAGGCCCGCCACGAGCCCGGAACGCTATCCTATTCCGCGCAGTTGCAGATGGACCTGTTGCAGGCAACCACCAATGAGATGGCCCGCAACGGCTGTAAGAAAATCGTCATTGTGAACGGGCACGGCGGAAATGAAAGCCTTCTGCCTTACTTCGCGCAGTCGCAGCTCGAGTCACCAAAAGATTATGTCGTCTACATCTACGGCTTGCATCATCAGGCACCTGACGCTCCCCCGCTTAAGGACAAGGTGGACGAACATGCCGGAGAAACTGAGACTTCACTCATGACGGTATCGCGTCCCGATCTGGTGCACATGAATCGCGTCGGCCAGGAGTCGGGCGCGGATCAGGACCGGTTGCATCTTCCGCCCGGCGTGTACACCGGCATCTGGTGGTATGCGAAATTCCCGGATCACTACGCCGGCTAT
>JAJXZK010000374.1 GCA_021780095.1 Acidobacteriota bacterium
TCATTCTCCGCCGCGCTCTGATTGTCCCATGTTTCTTCGCTCCCGTTTCCCACAATTCCACACAACAGCGAGCGCAACTTCGCAGAGCTAACGCAGTTTCAGCGTGGTCAACGCAAACAGGGCGAACACCAGGGCGGCAATCCAGAAACGAACAATCACTTTCGACTCCGACCATCCCATCAGCTCAAAGTGGTGATGGATGGGAGCCATTTTAAAGATGCGCTTTTTTCGCAGTTTATAACTTCCAACCTGCAACATGACGCTGAGCGCTTCCAGAACGAACACACCGCCGATGAATGGCAGCAGCAGCTCCTGCTTGATAATGACGGCCACGGTGCCAATGGCGCCGCCCAGGGCGAGCGATCCAACGTCGCCCATAAAAACCTCTGCCGGGTGGGCGTTGTACCACAGGAAGCCGATGCTGGCCCCGACCATCGACCCGCAGAAAACGGTCAGCTCAGAAACCAGCGGCATACGCTGCAGGCCAAGGTAGTCGGCGAACACCACGTTGCCGCTGACGTAGGTCAACGCGGCCAACGCGCCTGCGGCGATGATGGCGCAGCCGATGGCCAAGCCATCCAGACCGTCGGTCAGGTTGACCGCGTTACTGGAGCCAACCAGCACCAGCACGGTGAACAGGACAAACAGGAGAAATGCCAGTGGTCCCAGGTGCGGCACATGGTGAATGGAATGGAGCACCAGGTCCGGCCGGAAACGCTTGAGGAACGGTACCACAAGGCGAGTGGAGTATTCCCCCTTACTGCGCAGCAACAGAAGAAAAACGGCGATCAGCGAAGCGATTCCAATCTGCGCGGTGAATTTGACGCGCGCGGTCAGCCCCAGGTTCCGCCGGTGCACCACCTTCAGATAATCGTCGGCAAAACCTATGCTGCCGAAACCAACCAGAGCCAGAATCGCCAGCCAAACCAGCGGATTCGATAGATCGCTCCACAATAATGTAGGCACCAGAATTGCAACGCATATGAGCAACCCGCCCATGGTTGGAGTGCCGGCTTTTTTCTGGTGATCCTTGGGGCCGTCCTCACGGATGTATTGGCCGATTTGAAATTCGCGCAGCTTTTCAATCAGGTAGGGGCCGATCAACAGGCCGATCAGGAGCGCTGTGAGGGTGGCAAACGCAGTGCGGATCGTCAGGTAGCGAAAGACGCGGAACGCGTGGATGTAGACGAATAACTTCTGGTAAAGAAGCCAGTAGAGCAAATGACCTCCGCGCTGCCGCGATTGCTGGACGTAATTTTGTAGAGCGCTTGTCTCAGGCTATCGTAATCGCTGGCGCGACTCCAGCGCGGCGGCGAGGGGAAAGATTGTGCAGGTTTGTTCCAGGGCAGGCAACGTCGGAGAAAATTTGGAAGTGGCCTGTTGGCGTGGACTTTTGTGATGCGGGCTGCGTTTCATCCCACCCTAGCTTCGCTAGGATGGGGCACCCGGCTCCCACTTGCTGACCACGCTCGGCGTCACATTCAGATATCCACGCCCGCGGCCCTTCACGTCACTGCGCTTCGTTCAGGGCGACAAGTCTATGCAGCCCCGCTCAAGCCAAGGGACTGTCAAGTTCCGCGAGATCCTTTCAGGCCGCACAAACAGGGCGACTTACGGACGAGTGGTCGGCGCGGAAGGAGCGGTACCTAGCTGGGGTTTGGGATTAGCGAAGTAGCCGGCGCGGGTGCGGACGGACAGGTTGCCTTGCCCTTTGGCTTTGACCTCGACGCGGATGGCGCGATAGCCGCCCTGGCTGATGGGTTGGGTCGGGTGATATCCCAGAACATATTGATGGCGGATATCCTGGGCGACTTCGGCGGCGATGGTGTCGACCTGATCGAGCGACTTGGGAAAGAAGGCGATGCCGCCGGTATCGTCACTGAGCGACTGCAGCGCTTTTCTGGCTCGGCGACTCTGACCATGGTCCGACTCAGCGTAGAGCAAGCCGATCGAGTAGACGATGGGGCCATTCAGGTCCTGAATGCGGCGAACGGTTTCTGCCAGGGTGGCGCTGGAACTGTTGTCCTCGCCATCGGTAATGATCAGAATGACCTGCTTGGGGTGCTTGGCTCGTTTCGCCAGATGATCGGCGGCGGCGATGACCGCATCGTACAGCGCGGTGCCGCCTTGGGAATCAATGTGGGACAGCCCTTGCCGCAGGAGATTGATATCTGAGGTGAAATCCTGATCGAGAAAAGCCTCATCGGAGAAGTTCACGATGAAGGCCTCGTCCTGGGGATTGGAAGCCTGAATCAGATCGATGGCGGCGCGATTCACTGCTGCGCGTTTTTGCGCCATGGAACCGGAGTTGTCGACCAGGATGGCCAGCGAGACTGGAACATCTTCCTGGCCGAAGGCGGAAATTGTCTGTGGAACGTTGTTTTCGTAGACGGTGAAGTCCTGTTTTTGCAGGCTGGTCACCAGACGCTGATGGCTGTCGACGACGGTAGCGTAGAGCACCACCTCGCTGACAGAAGTTTTGAAGGTGAAAGGCTGGTTCTGTGCAGGGTGGGCCGCTGCCTGGGGCGCCGCGGCGGGATTGGTGGCGTTTTGCGCGGAACTGTTGGCGGCCTGCTGAGAAGTAGCGGGCGAGATGCCAAGCGACAGGAGAGCGCCGATGGCCAGTAGCAGTGCAAGGTAGAACGGCTTGGTATTGCGAACCGGCATACGATCCCCCAATGCAAAGAAGCTGCCACCGATGGCCTACAGCATCGTAGGATGCACTGCAAGAAGGTCTTGCGGTGCGTGCTCTGATTCCGCTCGCAAGCCCTCTTCCACCATAGTCTTATGTCTGCGCTCCGGCGGCAAGCGATGGGCGGGGCCGGGTTCCTCTTTCTTTTCGCGCGCTCGGTGGCCTGTTCCACAAGGAGGCAACACCGCTGCGATAGAATCGGGAATAACAGAGTCGCACATCATCCGCTCGCAGCAGCGAGTTGGTCGCCACGGCGACAATTGACAGGAGTTCGCCCTTACCATGGCTCGCATTTATCCTTTTCGCGCTTTTCGCTACAACCCCGGACTGGTCCACGCAGAAGACGTGGTCACCCAACCGTACGACAAAATTTCGCCTGCCATGCAGCAGTCGTATTACCAGCGCAGCCCGTACAACCTGGTGCGCGTGATCCTGGGACTGCCGGAGTTGTTCGATTCGGAAGAAAACAATGTTTATACCCGAGCCGCTGAGAATGTGACGGAGTGGCGCAAAGAAGGCGTACTGAGCCAGGACAATGAAGCGGCAATTTATGCCTATAGCCAACGCTATGAAGTTCCGGGCGCGCCGGGAACGACGGAAGAGCGGCGAGGTTTTATCGCCCTGGGCGAACTGGTCGACTACAGCCAGGGAATTGTTTTTCGGCATGAGCGGACATTGGCGAAGCCGAAGTCTGATCGCTTGAATCTGCTGCGGGCGACACGGGCGCATTTTGGCCAGATTTTCATGCTTTATTCCGATCCAGGACTGACGGCGGAACAGCTTTTGTTCGCCAATCCGCCAACTCCGGACATTGAAGTGACGGATGAATACGGCGTGCTGCATCGTGTCTGGAAAGTATCGGAGCCGAGCAAGATCAACCTGCTGCTGAGCGCCATGCAGAACAAGAAACTGATTATTGCGGATGGCCATCATCGCTATGAAACTGCGCTGAACTACAGTCGCGAGCGTGCCTCGCAGGCAGCCAGCGCGCCGACGGAGCGTCCGGCAGGAAACCTGCCGCAGCCGCCGTATCCAGAGGCCGCCGCCATGATGACGTTCGTGAACATGGATGCCAAGGGCCTCACGATTCTGCCCACACACCGTGTGGTCCATGGGTTGAAGGATTTTGATACTGCGAAGTTTCTGAAGCGGGCGGCGGAGTATTTCGATGTGCGCCCGTTATCGCCTACCCTGGATGTTCCCGAGATTCTGGGTCAGCTAGCCGATGCGGGCAAAGCCGGCACCAGCTTTGTAGCGGTGACGCGAACCGGCAATCATTTGCTGACCGCAAAGAAAGCGGCCATTGAAGCTCGTCTAACGGATCAGCCTGAGCGCCAAAGACGCCTGGACGTGGTGCAGTTGCACTCGATCGTGCTGGAGGATGTGCTTGGAATTTCTGCGCAGGCAGTGCTGGATCAAACGAACTTGCGCTATGTGCGCGAGGCCAGCGACGCCATGCAGCAGGTACGCGCGGGAGATGCAGACGTTGCATTCCTGATGAACCCGGTGACTCTTGACCAGTTGCGGGAAGTGGCATTCGCAGGGGATGTGATGCCGCAGAAGTCAACCGACTTTTATCCAAAACTGTTGAGCGGTCTGACCATCTATGCGTTGGATTAGCGGGCGAAAGACAGCAATAAAACGGATGACACAAGGACGGCGGCAACCGCGACGCGGCGGTTGGGTTGGACTATCCAGTTTAGTAGGGATCGGAATTGTGTGTTGTTGTGCGGGGATAGCGCACGCACAGCAGTCGCGACAGCAAAGCACACAGACCACGGGCGCCCCACCTTCGTCTACCACATCGCAGACGCTGTCGAAGACAATACCGGCCCCGGCGAATATCCCGGCCGCGACACAGCCGCGACCGACGGAACTGCGCTTTCTTGTGCTGCTGGATCCTGCGCACGGCGGCGCCGACGCGGGCGCGATGCTGGATGCTGCAACCCCGGAAAAAACCTATGCGCTGGCGCTTGCCATGCAATTGCGGGCGGCGTTGAATGCTCGCGGAATCCGATCCGTCCTGACTCGCACTTCGGACGTTGCGCTTGACAGCGACGCGCGCGCCACGATTGCCAACCACTCTCGCGCCTCTGCCTGCATTTCGCTGCACGCAACTTCGACAGGAAACGGCGTACACCTGTTTACGTCTTCTTTGCCCGCGGTGGCGGAATCCGATCCACGTCGCGCCTTCTTGCCCTGGCAAACAGCGCAGGCGGCGTACGAAACCCCGAGTTTGCGGCTCGAGTCGGACGTCGACGCCGCCATGACACAGCAACACATCCCGGTACTCATCGCACGAACGTCGATCCTGCCACTCGACAGCATGGCGTGTCCCGCGGTCGATATTGAGGTGGCTCCGCTAGATGTAAACACGCCGTTGAGTAACGCCGGCTATCGAAACAAAATTCTGGATGCGCTGGATGCCGCGGTGGTCGCGTGGCGCAGTGACTGGAGGCAGCAGCCTTGATCCCGCGCTACCAAAAAGTGATCTTGTGGATGCTGCTGGTCAGCTCCGTGCTGATGGCTGCCTATCTGATTCGGATGCGCGGGCGGGCCCAGGATCGGCTGGCCGCAATTCCGGATTCCGCGCCGATGCCTGCACCGGTAGAGGCTGCGCCCGTGCAAGTGACCCTGATGTTCGCGAATGACGAGGATGGGTCGCTGGCTCCAGTGGAACAGCGGTTTGCGTTGCCGGCCGAGACCACGACACGCGCACGAACGCTGCTCAACGATCTTTTTGTGGAGTACGCCAAGCGCGACTCGCCGCATCCGCTGGCGCCGGTCGGGGCGGTCGATGACGTGTTTCTATTGCCGGTTCCGGAATCGAATGCGGCCTATCCCCAACAGATGGCCGTCATCAACCTGGGCGGAAGTTTTGTGAACCACCATCCGTCGGGAATCCTTGTCGAGAACCTGACCTTGCTTTCCATCTTAGGAACGCTGCACGCGAACTTTCCGCAAATTGCCCAGGTACGATTTCTGGTCGAAGGACATCCGCGAGAAACGCTGGCGGGGCACGCAGACCTGAGCCGAACGTATCTAACCGCGAACGATGTTCCGGGAGCGGCCGGCTCGGATGGGTCCGCCTCGCAAGAGGGGGAGCCGTCCGCGAAAGCACCTGCGAAGAGCCAACCATGACGGCTTGCGGCAAGATTCGCATCGGCGTGTTCGATTCTGGATTTGGCGGCCTGACCGTGCTGCGTGCGCTGCTTCCGCAAATTCCTACGGCGGAATTTTTTTATCTTGGCGATACGGCGCGACTGCCGTATGGCTCGAAATCGCAAGCAACGGTGGCGCGCTATGCGGTGGAGAGCGCGCAGTTGCTGGAATCCTACGGCGCGGATTATCTGGTGATTGCGTGCAACACCGCCAGCGCGTTGGCGCTGGATGCGATCCGGTTGGCCGCGCATGTGCCCGTGCTGGGGGTGATTGAGACGGGTGCCGATAGCGCCGCCGCTGCCAGCGCAACGCGCGATGTGCTGGTGCTCGCCACTCAGGCCACTGTCGACAGCCATGCCTATGCGCGCGCCTGTGCCGCACATGGCTTGCGGAGCATCGAAAAAGCCTGCCCGTTGCTGGTTCCCCTGATCGAGGAGGGGTGGATCGACTCCCCTGTGACGCGCGAGGTGCTGCGGATTTATTTGGGGCAGGCGCAGACGGAAGCAAAAGCGGCTGGCCTGGCGCTCGACACGGTGCTGCTGGGCTGCACGCATTATCCGTTGCTGCGCGCGTTGCTCCGTGAATCCTTGCCGAAGGACGTGACGATTCTGGATTCGGCGGAGAGCACGGCGCAACGTGTGCGCCAGGAATTGGAAACGATGAAGTCATTGGCTGCGGACAGTCCGTACGCAGGCGGCGCAAATGTCCCCGTGTGCCACTTCTTCGCTACGGATTCGGTCGAGAAGTTTCGTACCCTGGGCAGCCGTTTTCTGGGTCGACCGATTGAGAAAGTTGAACTGATCGATCTCGGCGGTTAGTGCGAGCGGGCTGATATTCTGCGTAAGGCAGTCGCCTCGGCGACCTAAGAAGCAATCACGGAGGAAGCATGTTGCAATTGGACGGTCGCATCGCGGTGGTTTTCGGTCTGGCGAATAAAC
>JAJXZK010000256.1 GCA_021780095.1 Acidobacteriota bacterium
TCATTTCCCGCCCGCTGCATAGAGCGTTTCCTTCTAGCTGCCGGCGCCGATGAGATCTGCATACCCGCATTCGGGATCATGCGCGATGCGCAGCGGATCAACATCGGTCATCCACTGCAGGATCGCCTCGCGAGCGTCTTGATGACGCCGGTCACCTTCGGGATGTTGGCCGACTTCTCTGATGAGGCAGCCAAAGAGGCTCGCTGCTGTTGCGAGTTCCTCTTCCGAGCAGCAGCCGCCCACGGCTTCCGCGAGCAATTCGAGAAGGATGGGTTGAATCGTTCTCGGCTCGTAGCTGATCGCCACCCGGGTCAGTTCCGCCAGCATGACTGGCGGGATTCCAGCTACCGACGCGAGCAGGTCGTCGATATAGCGCAGACTACCAACCCGCCAATCGCGCCACATTGCGTCATTGTAATCGCGATGGAATGTGTCCTTGGACGTAGCGTCGACCAGACGCTGATCGCGTTTGATTGCCGTCTTGAACCTTTTGAAGAGGGTTCGGATGTCCGTATGCCGCAGTGATTTCGTCATTGGGGGTCCATACCTCCATGCCTGTGGAATAGCGCCGGAGCGTTCGATCGATTCATGCAGCTGGGAAAAGGAATTTCGACAAGCCTGGCGAGGGAACAGCTTGCCCGGAGTTCTCCGCCAAGATCGCGGCCTAACCGGAAAGATCTTTCAGCCGCCACGTTTCCTTCGTGAACGGCAACCGTCTCAAGACGGTAGACAACACCATGATATTGAAGGCAAGCGCGGCAATCAATCGGCTGGAATCCGCTTTCAACAGAAATTCGAAGCGGCCTGGGAGTAAAGCGCGCGCTGGAGCTTAAGACCGCATTTTGACCGCGATCCGAAATTGCGAGGGCCCCGTTGGTCCCAACGCTGCCCCTGACCAGCAATGTCGCCTGATTGATAGGCTTCGACCCGAGATCGTTACAGCCGGGGCTAGGTGGATTGAACGGGCGGCACAAGGAGTGATGTTTTGCAGCCTCCTCATGGATCCGCCGCCGATGCGCTCTCACTTCCGGCAAACTGCTTCCGTTTGGCTCGAACGATTGTTGGAAAACTTTGCCGTAGGGCAGCTAAGACGCCATCCGGGCGTCCGATTGGCCGCCCTCGCCTCGGTCTCGAATTTGAGGAGTTCACACAGAGTAGACTGCTTATCAGCGATTTCCGAGATACATGACACTTTCACTTGCGGACTCCACGTACGGGAACAACTCCCTGTCCGGCAAGAGAAAGGATACGCCGCCGACCGGGCCAAAAGGTTCGTCCGCCGCGCTGAGTTTTTCCCGGAGGAGATACATGTCGATCGTCACGATCGGCGTGCGTGGTATGCGGGAGGATGTTCGTGCCAAAGCAGTCACCCTGCCAAGACCTGCAATGACGCTGCCGCCAGAAGCTGTTTCAACGAAGAAGTCGGCGGACGACGCGAAAATGACCCATCGGATCAAACCACGCCTTCAAGCCCGAGCGCCGTCGCCAAAAACGTCGAGGTCGCCGACGGCATTGATGCCGCTGGCGCCACTGCCGATCGATTCCGATCCGAGACCAGGCGTTTGAACGCCGCTGGATCAAGATGCATGAAAGGAATATTCTACGTGGGAGGCATCGTTAGTGGTGCGGCGTCATTCGCTTGATCGAACGATCCGACGGCAGGCCGTGACCTGCTCGCTATCGGCAGCTGATTATTCAGCCTTTCAATCTCAGTTCTTAATCGCTCGGCCACCGGTACCCCATGCGGCCTCTTCAACAATTCGATGTGCCTGCTATCCACCTCAACAATCTCTGCGTTCTTTGCGATCTTCTTCCATGCCGACTCGACTTGTCGAAGACGGAACAGGGGCTGGGTTTTTGAAACAAACACCAACACGCGGCCGGGGTAGATATCGGGAACGTAGCTCCCATGTGCATCATAGAGAGATCTAACGAACGCCGCATGGTCCGGCATAAGGCCGTTTAGATTTACGAATTGTTCGGCGGGATGGCTCGCAACCACCGCCATTCGTAGCCGACGCATTGCGGCAAGACGATTCCTGATCAGTTCGTCAGCCGTCCACCTGGGCAAGTTGCGCATGAGTTTGAGCCAATAAGTCGGATTAAGCGCTGTTAGCTCAGCTCCCGTGTTGTAAATCTCTCCATCGAAGACAACCAGCAGACTGACCGCGCGTCCGCCGGCAATCAGTTGTTGGGCGACCTCCAGCGCAATCGTCGCGCCCATCGAGTAACCGCCGAGCACAAAAGCACCCATAGGTTGAAATCTGGTGAGCTCATCTGCGTAGAGTTTGCCCATTTCCCTGATCGATGCGCCGAATCTGGCAATGCGTTTCTCAGTCGAGGCTTGAACGCCATAGCAATTCTGGTTCGGACCGAGCATCCTCACCATGTCCCGGAATTCTGTCGCCAGGCCCAACAAGCCGTGAACGTAGTAAAACGAAGGACCTGAGCCGGCATCGTTGAGGGGCAGGATAGTCTTGGTGACCTTCCGAAGAACTTCACTGTAAAACGCCCGACGAAGCAACTCCTCCATGCGGGATTCGGGTGGGCGGCTACTCATCGCAAGTACACGACATGCGCTTCGAATTTGCTTCAACAACGGAAGCCGAACTGCTTGCGACGTAGTTCGTTCCAATTGGAGGCGTTTGGTGCGGCAGCTCTCCATTCGCAATGATCATTCCCGTCTTGTCGGGATCACATTGGGCGAAATGCGAGCCTTGAGTGCGCGGCGCGAGAGCACAACAGCATGTCAAATCACGCCGCTCGGCGCTGCACGGACGCCCGAGGTTGCATCACCTTGGCCGAGCTTCCAGTCAATCAGTCGTCCGTGAGGGAAATTGACTCCCCGCTAAAACGATCCGTGCTCGAGCGAAAGGGCGGCCAGGATCTGCCAAGGGCGAAAGCCTGAGCGACCAAGATCAGGCGGCGTAAGATACTGTGGCATGACGCGGTAAGTGGCCGGTGCGCTTTGCCCTTCCCGATACATTCCGCTGCCAGGGGTACGGCCAATGGACCTCGGGCAATGCTGGTGCTTCTTTGCTCAAACGCCCGCGGCGCTTGCGCCGGCACGCGCACCAACTACCCCCGTTGAGCAAGTCGGCTTTGCCTTTCGCAAAGTCCTGTGGGCCCGCTTGAACTGCTTGGCGCAATCGCAGCGCTTCTGCTGATTTGCGCGAACTTGCCTACCGCTCATAGGGCTGGCGCAGCTTGGGCGCTCGCTGGCCGCACCACGATCTCGCGGTTGAACACGAGTTGAATTCGACCAGCGTGGTCGCCTTGAACCCACACGCAACCGAAATGCACTTCTGCAGCAACTCCTGCCCCCTACTCCTCGCCCAGGCGTTGACCCCAGCTAGCCCGCAAGGAGCGGTCGAACACCAGAAAAACTTCCAGCGAGCCTCCGCGATCAGCCAGGCTCCGAGAGTCACATAGGATAATTTTCCCGCGTAGCTATTCCACCTTCTTGTTGAACCTCCTTCTGCAGTTCGCGCCTTGTAGGAACCGGCGCGTCTGCCTCATGTTGAGCTCCCCGAACCATCAATGTTGCTTTCCAGAGGCTTGCCATGGGCGACGACAGATGCCGCCATTGTGACGTCGTTTTCGGGGTCTTTCATATTAAATTCAATTTGATGCGGACAGCCTGGCTGCTGTTCTCCTGTCCCAACTGTGGCCTGGCTCAAGCTGACGAGCCTTCTCGTACCACCCCAAACATTTCACAAATACCGATTTGCCTCCGCACTGCCGGCTGGCCCAGCAACTTGGAGCACAAGCGACGGCTGCTGTACCGGACCGAAGCTCCCTCCCGGGAAATCATTCCAGAACAATGACTTCCCTTTCAGATAACGCAAACGATATATCGCTGTCGTTCGAAACTGACCGAACGCTGATCGCGAAGGTAGTGAGACATTCTCGTTTTTACGTGCGTTATGCGCGAGCACGCTATCATCGCAAAAAACTCCATCGGCTAGTGGACGTAGTTCAGCGAAGGTTCTCAGATCCGAAATCATGGGTGGTCGAGTGCCGGCTGAAGCTGCGCAAGTCTGTCGGTCCATTGCGTGCCAAGGACGACATCCACTGGGATGCGCCGATAGTCGTGGTGACCATGTATCGCGACACTGAAGGTCTTACCAAAGAGGCCTGTGGTGTGTCGTTCTACATAGAGCATAACTGTCTGTATATCCAACAACTGCAGGGTGGAAAATCGGTTACCTTTCCGCGCAGGCTCAAGGTCTGGCCACAGCTCCTGCTGAAATCCTGCATCGAGTTTGCGCAGCTGGAACACTTTGACAAAGTGTACGTGGCCAAAGCAGCGACGCTATACGCCTATCGTTGGCCGGGTACAGGACGCTCTCAAGCATCTATCAAAGAGCATCGCGAGCGGATGAAATTGCGATACGACGGTACGGCTCGCATCTGCGGATTCGAATCCGACGACACCTGGTTCGTGTGGCCCCCGAGCGCCAGATGCGATGTCCCGGTGCAGTCCTAATGGACTCGCAGCCCAGAAGCTGGCATCTCGCTCTCACGAATGCCCAATTGGCAAGGGGGATTGGCCAGTCCGCGGAAGGCGTGCCTGGTAAGGTCGGACGATGACATCCGCGACCGCGTTTGCGTCCAACGGCTTCAACTCGAAGGGCATCTCGAGAGCGACCCGGGTTGATCTCGGACCCATAGCCAGTCGCGAACGCGAACGAAAGCGTAGTTCACAAAGCTCGACCGCAATTGCAAATGCCTCTCCGTCCGCGACCTTGATAAAGATCACGGAGTTTGCCGGCGGGCCGAATACGTCAACACCTTCCGCAGTAATGCGTGCTGCAGCTCGTTTGCGGGGAAAATAACCATCTCTACAATGAGGACGCGAAGGTGCTTTAGCCTATGAGGCATGTAAACGTCTTCGACGGATCTGCGCCTCGCGTCGTCGGGATCGGCCGCCCGCTGTAGCTAACGCGAGATGTAACTGCGCGGTGCCAACACCCGGAGTAATGGATGCGCGACGGGACCAGCGAGCGGTGCGACCTCATGGAAATTGTTGAAAATCGTTACGGCGCCGGCTCGACCCTGATCAACAGCCAGCTGCTGGTCGAGGCATGGCATGACGTGAACTGGCAGCTTCGAAGCCATATCGGTGGATACAATAGGTCAGTCGGCCTCTAAGGCGCGCCGTCTTTCAGGCGCGACTGCGAACCTGCCGTCTCGGAACGTGAGCCAGCCCAATCCGACCATCGCCTTTGCCGTAAGCACGCTGCAAACCGGGTGGCTGCCAACGGGATGGTATAGCCGGTCATTGCGGGCAAACAAGTAACCATATAGCTGTGCTCGGCGGAGCGCCCTGAGCATGTGCGGGGACGGCTTGTCCATTACGTTCAAGATTAGGTGCAAACGAAAGTTCCTTGGCTTGATGCAAGGAACTTACAACTCGCGAGACGCATACCAAGACATGGGCGGCGGCTGCGACGCGCCGTAAGGCACCTGACAAATGTTATGGATGGAACTGCGGCACTCCTTCAGACTCATCAACGCCGGGGCGGTGCATAACGGATTGGCCGGAAATGAGCGACGAATTTGGCGCGCGGCAAACGTATAGGAGCAGTTTCAATGGAGCCGCGTTCAGCCGCGAGCACGGGACTGCACTTGGAGATTTCAGCAACGTTACACCATTCCGTCGCAAGCTTGGCCGCTTCCCTCAGAAGACTTGCCAAGTCTGCAGCCAACCGATCTTTCTAGACGCCACCGCCTGCAAGTTCTGTGGCCTGACAGTCAACTCAGAAAAGGAAGTCACCGACCAACTGGGGGCCTTTTTCAAGAAAAGCTTCGAAGAGCAAAGAGAATGCGCGGTGATCCGACGTGTGAGACAGTCTCTCCATGCAGCTGCAGTGGACGCCGTTGAACGCGTCTGGCTGATTGCCGTCGGCTTCGGCACGGTCGTGCTTTTCGTTTGTCTGTTTCTGCTGGTGACGCAGTAAGTATCCCCCGGCAAAGCCGGGGGCTTTAGAATTGGGGCCGATCAAAGCGGCCAGGATACACATGAGGTCCCACTCCAGCGCCTTGGCACCGGGTGCGTTTCACCGGCATACCCGACTCGCCATCTCTTAGAACAAGCGAAGCTGATGGAAATATCACTGTTCTTCTCCGAAATTCACGGCCACATTGAGTGCCAGCCCATCGCGAAATTCCTTGTCGTGTGCGTGGTGGCTCGCGTCGGAATTTTGTCGATGGGCGACTGCCGGAAATGTCAAACTTCTGCTGCCTCCCCGGCATAGCCGGGGGTCTCCCTTTGGACTAGACGAATTCGCCTTCCCAAGCCGTTCGCCGGATTCGCAGAGACACCGGCGCACAGTCCATCTACTGAAACACCTGCAACAATACCGGAGCTGCGATGGACGGAGCCATTCCATGACACCGCCCTGAAACGAAACCGTTGCGAGACGAAGCCTCTTTGCCGGCCGAGGAAATACTCCGGCAGCAAAGGTCCAGCAGTATCCAAGCGGACAGGAACTCGATGGAGGAGTGAAAAACGCACTATCCTCCTACGAAGCTCTTGCCGTCTCCTACGTCGGCTTCTGTTTGGTCTGTTGTGAAGTTATTAGACAGTTTCTTGGTTGAGGCAGCTGGCAGCAGAGCAGTTCCGGCACGGGAACGGCGTAGCGCTACGGAATCAAAAACAATTTGAAAACCTTATATTTTGCCGTCGCTGGAGCCTACATTTTATCCTTGAAGAACTTTTCACCAGCGCGGGGCCGCTTTCACGGGCGACCCCTTTCCCTTTGGGTGCATAGCAAATGAG
>JAJXZK010000230.1 GCA_021780095.1 Acidobacteriota bacterium
GACGGATAGAACGCAAGGATGCCGGTGACGCTGATGAAGACAATGTCTGCATCGGTACGGCGCCAGTAGTCGGCCCACTCCTCAATGTTCATCACTGCGGGATCATGTTCCGTCATGTTGCTCTGCCCTACGCGGCGAACCTTCTGCTGCCACGGCTCGGCGGCCTGGTTCTTCGGAGCAAGTCGGGGGGGCAGAGAGATGAGTTGGGGTATCGGCCCGTTCATCCCAGTCATTGCGGCCTCTTCTGCAGTAGGCGCAGAGGTTGGGCCAAGAGCATGGACTGCAGCTGTCACGGGAATAGCGACGGCGGTGGTCTTGAGGAACGCGCGGCGGTTGAGCATCTATTGTCTCCTCGGTCACTGGACGAGAGAAGTCTAATAGCCAGTGGGAAAGTTGGGCCACTCAGCACACCATCCGCGCACGAACATGCCACCCAAGCGGGCACCTGCTCAAGCGATGGTGAAAGGCGCGTCTCACTTCATGCGTCGGTCTCAGCCCACACGGAGGCTCTCGCAGGAGAGCGCCGTGCATGGTGTCATGCGCATTGGCTCCTTCCCTTTCAAGGTATGGGAGAATGTGTCGCCCGATTGCGATGTGTAGCGGTCTTACCGGAATTTCGACACTTCGGCCGTGGACCACTCTGTCCTGCCCGACCCCGCAGCCCCACTTTTGACTCAATCGTCTACCAGTCTGCGGTGGGCCGATGCGGACTATAGAGAATATTGGTTGGGAATGGCAGCACTCAATCGGAACGATCTACAACTGCGGATTCGAAGTTGAACGAGGTTGTTCGACTTGCTCTTCCAGTGGAACCGCACCATAGCGCCCTCGGGAGCGTTCTGGAGCGCGAAGAAGCACTGCCCGCAGCAATGGCCTGTTGCCGAGTATCAAAAGGCCTCGAAGATTGGCTCGAAATGGCGAGTGTGAATATTCGCACTGTCGCACAGTTGATGGGACATCGTACAATTCAAATAATGTTCGGTTATGCCCACCCGGCTCCTGATCACATCCAGGAAGCGTGCGACAAACTGGCTGTGCCGCAGGCTGTGGCGGTGACCAAACTGGCGACTGGTCATTCCAGTTGGCAACGCAAAGTGAAGAATATTTAAAGGCAGATATCTGTAAAATAGGCATTGAGGCACAACGTGCCGGGATGGCGGAACTGGCAGACGCAGCGGACTCAAAATCGGCTTACCAAGGATCAAATCTCCCATAATCAATTGAATATAAATGGCTTGATTTGATGCCGTGTACGGCGCAGGACTTGCGCAACTCTTGCACACTTTTGTGCTTCTATAGAGAGAAGCAGGAGGTGCAGCCGCATGGCAGAGCATTACACCATCCTCGGTGGCAAGGTTCACGTCTATAAGCGTCCGAACAGTTCGAGTTGGCAATGCGCGACCTACCTGGCCGGAAAGAACCGGCGGGCGACGACCAAAGAAGACAGCCTGTCGAAAGCGAAGGAGTTCGCCGAAGACTGGTATTTACAGTTACGGGGCAAGCTCCGCGACGGCCAGTTGAAGACCGGCAAACTGTTCCGCGACGCTGCGAAGTTGTACCTGCGCGAGTTTGACATCATGACGCAGGGACAGCGCAGTGCGAAATATGCGAGCGGACAGCACGCGCGTGCCAATGGCTATCTGATCCCGTTCTTTGGCAGCATGGTGCTACCTGAGATCACAGCGGGCAAGGTCAACGAATATCGCGTCCATCGACTTGAAGAGTGCAAGGCCTTGCGCGGCAAACCTCCGGCGCGGAGCACCATGCACCAGGAGATCGTGACGCTGCGCCAGATTTTCAAAACGGCTCTGCGGCACGGATGGGTCGATCATCTCCCGGATTTTTCAGCACCATATCGCGCGTCCGCGAAGATTTCCCATCGGGCATGGTTCTCACCGGAAGAGTACAAGCAGCTTTATGAGGCAACGCGGAAACGCGCCCAGGACCCAAAGCAGCCCCGTTTTCGTTGGGAGGCGGAACAACTTCACGATTATGTTCTGTTCTCCGCCAACACTGGGCTTCGCCCCGACGAGGCGAGACGTCTTCAGTTCCGCGATGTGACAGTGACCGAGGACGAGGGGAGCGGCCAAACCATCCTTGAGATAGAGGTGCGCGGCAAGCGAGGCGTTGGCTACTGCAAGAGCACAACAGGTGCCGTGCATCCGTTCGAGCGACTTAAAGCCCGCCCACGTCCAGACGGAGGGCCGGGAAGGTCAGGCAGCCGTACCGCATCGATGGCCAATGGTGAGTGGCACGCGCCCGGACCCACCGATCTTCTGTTTCCGAAATGGCCACGCGAGTTGTTCAACGCAATCCTTGAGGAAGAAAAGCTTCGCACTGACCGTGACGGAAGACCGCGAACCGCGTATAGCCTGCGCCACACTTACATCTGTCTGCGCCTGCTTGAAGGTGCCGATATCTATCAGATTGCCAAGAACTGCCGCACAAGCGTGGAGATGATTGAGAAATACTACGCGGCGCATTTGAAGACACAGCTCGATGCTTCCGCTATCAACATCATGAGGCCACGGTCGAAGAAAAAGACTGTTCCCAAGAAAGGCCCCGCACGAGTCGAGGCCGTCCGTTTGGCCGAGGAAGCGTAGACAACACTGCTTGCCTTCCGATCAACGTGAATATCACCATCAGGTGAGCCAGGATGGAACCATCCTGGCAGGTCTTAGGGCCGGAACCGGCCCCACTCCAGCCCGGAACCGGGCCAAGTACCGCCAATCGCCTGCATACGAAGTTGGGCCGCGCTCGTGGTGGCGGTCCAGCCGTAACTTCAACGGGGCGCATGCTTCAGTCGGACTCCAGGTTGCCCATCGTTCAAGAATTCCACGCCAGCCTTCTCCAACGCTTTCTGTACCTGGGAAAGTGTTGACGTGCGAGCACCTATTTCCCCATTAAAGGATTCCATCCTTCGTATGGTTCCAATTGCCACGTGCGAGCGCTTCGACAACTCTATTTGCGCCATTCCCAAAAGCGCACGGGCAGCCCGCAATTGTCGTCCACTGATCGTCAAGTAGAAAACGTAACACGCACAAATTGATAACCCCAAGTAATTGAATATCATATACAATTAGTTGATTATAATAATCAACTTGTGAGATGATTCCGCCCATGCGAACGACGCGTTCGCTACTCAGGCTGATGCGGAGCGGGATGCGGAGGGATCATCACAATGGCATTGCTGACTAAGGAAGAGTTTTATAAACTGCTGGGCCAAGCACTAAGGAATCTGCGGGAAGAACGCGGTCTCTCCCGTAAGCAGTTGGCCGAGCAACTGAATCAGATGCCCGTTGACCCGGAGCGGCACTTGCGCCACATTGCTGCGCTCAGCATCATAGCCGGGCACATCCGACGGCAAAAGGGCCTAACGCGTAAACAGGTAGCTGAGCGTGGCAATCTTCCCCTTGAGTTTGTACGCGACATGGAGGCCGGAAGAATTTGGAACCCGGAAACCTACTCTATCTATTGCCTTGCCTATGGTCTAAGGACTGCGTACCGAACCTTTGAAAAGAAAGTCGATGTGCTGTCCCGCACCGAACTGGATGAGAACGACACGCCGGTTCGCAGGAAGAAAAAGCATACCTCGCTTCCGCAACCGCATCCGCCTCTTCTCTTAGAGCCAGGTAGCACTGAAGAGGAGAAGTCGTGAGCTTAAACGGGAACTACAACAAGCCGGAGTGGAAACCCGAAGGACGGCATGATGAGCAGAGCGCGCAAAAGAGCGATTCGCTTTGACAGGCAAGGCGGGGTTCTCTTCTATCGGGGAGCCTATGGGAAGACAGTGGATCATATTCGACTTTCGCATGGAGATCACACAGTCTTTGTGATCGTGGCATTTACTGATGGCACTGAGTGGTCCGTCACCCTTAATTCGATTCCAGTAGCGGCGGTCTCACTCTATGCCCCTGGTGACGGAGAGCTTGGCGACTTGGAGCTCATCGCCGAAAGCGGACACATTCTGCTGCCAGGGATCGGCCATATCCAATGGGACCAGATAAAGCAGCCGTCCAAGCAACAGAAGACCCGCAAGCGAGTCGAATAGAGTCAAGCATTGTTTGGCGCGGAGGTGAAGATGGGTAGGTTCGCCGCTTGCGTTTCGCTCGCGACGAGATTTGCTAGCTGAAGGAGGCCAATACTTCATCCGGCGAAAGAACTGTGATGCCGCTGAACCGGCGAAAATCCTTGGCATTGAGTGTCAGCAGATTCGCAATTCCGTGCACGCGCATAGCGGCCACCATCCGCGCGTCATGGACCTGAATACCAGAAACGCCCGCCGCAACTACGATTTTCCGCCACTCTTGATGTGTAGCTTCGCTGTCGGCGGCAAAAGAGAATTTGGATTCGATCAGAGCAGCGCGTTCATCCGTCTCTGCAACCGAGAATCCGAACCCGTTCCGATCAGCCGGTCGAGTACAGACGTTCCAGAATTCAGCCAAGTTTTGGGACGTGTAGAAGAGGTCCGCTCCCTCTGCCCAAAGACGATCCGAACACCGCCGGATCGTTCCATATTCCGGGCTGTCAGGCTGTACGAGGCGGAGCAAAATGTTTGTGTCCACCAAGTAGGACGAGCCGGGCATCAGGCGTGCTCACCGTAGATCATTTCCCGTGAAAAGGTCTCTGTTCGCAGTTGAGGGACGTTCGGCGCTTTGCTCGCAAGAGCATCCAGGA
Source organism: Acidobacteriota bacterium (assembly GCA_021780095.1). The sequence continues at coordinate 4,678 of JAJXZK010000230.1, forward strand.
AGGCGCGAAATTCCTCTTGGTTTGCGCGTGCATGCCGTTGGCCCCTTGCGGCAATTGCTTCCTGGAGGAGCCGCTGTGCGTACAATTCCAGCGCAATACCGCGAGCTAATGCTTCAGCGGTAAGCTGTCTTTCCATCTCCGGGTTGAGTTCGACTCGGATGGTCATGGGAACCTCACATCTATTCCCATTATCGGATGCTTGTCGATGAAAGTCGATCCCAAGCTTTATTTGCCTCGGACTGCACGGTCACCATTAGACCGTGATTCCACTACAACCAATTGGGGGGCGCAAACAGATTTTTGCCAAGGCACGAAGGTTTTGGGTGCTCTCCATCGTTTCAGTCTTTTACATGAAGAACAACCATCCCCTATAATCTGGCGAGAAACCTTGGATATTCTTTGGCGGTAGCTCGTTTGCTTGAGTGTGCCTGGGCGCTAACCTCTCGGTAAGGCCGATCCGTTGGAGTTCATCCGGGAAAGGTGTCGAAGATGCACACAAATGCGCTCGTCAAAGCCGCCGGTGCTCTCTCCTGCCTCTTGCTGAGTTCCTCGCTCCTTGCACAACAAGAAAAGCCATTACCCGCCCCCGCAGCAAGGGAAATGACCCTGCGAGAGTTTCGGAATATTTTTCTGAATCAGCGAATCTTGATTCTGAAAGGGCAAGATGTCGGAGGTAGTTTGGGCGAATGGCAACCAATGAAACTCGCCAAGAACGGCTCTTTCGTAGACGACTACAACAAGGGCGCGTTCATTAATTTGAAATACAGGGACGAAACTCCGAAGGTCTTGTCAATCCGAGAGAATACAGTTGCGGGGATGGAGACGCCGACAGAAGGCAAAACGAGCGCATTTGGCGAGACAATAACCGACGCTGACATCGTTAACCCCTCCGTAGAAGTAATTGTGCAGTTTGATGACGGTCAACTGGCGAAGTTCACAAGCATTGTCAGTTTGATTATGGACCGTTCAGCGAAATGGCCAGACCATGGAACTGACCACTTTGATATGGAATTCATGCCCGTTTCCACACGCGATGCTCACGCCGAAATTGTTAAACAAAGTCTTCAAGGGACAATTGGTCAAAAGGTTTATGCGGTTCATAGTACGTTGCTCTTCGGAGCCGACATTAGCCCCGCCGACGTGACGGACTTCTCGCGACGAATCGGAAAGCGCGTCGATGATGTTTCGCTCTTGACTCCAATGACGATTGCCGCAGCGAAATACATCGACCGATACGATCTCATACTCTGGAAATTGCAACTGGACGATGGACGAGTGGTCATTGGTGCATCGAGGTATCGCGATGAAGACGTCAGTGGGAATGGCAACGGCAATACTTTTTTGGGGCGGAGCATCGGAACATTGCTTTTGAAGATTCCATCGAACTTAACGACAGAAGAGATTTCCGCAATCAGAGGTAGGAAGATTTTCCGTGGCATGTCGCGGCAAGCGGTCATTTATTCATGGGGCACAACCAGCGAGAACGATTACGGCAAGGGAGGGAAGCAGATGGTCTATGGCGACAACCAGTTTGTTTACCTCGATAACAGTGGAAGGGTAACTGACTGGCAGAATATTGATAGATAAGTGTTCCCGCGTGGGTCATGACGACGAATACAGTGCTACCGGCCCAACTGTCGAACTCGTGGAAGGGCAATGCGGTTGTGCTAGCTGACCGGCGCGCGGACGTAGGATTTCATGTGCGCTTCCCGTGATAAACTTCGAAGCCATGAACAAAATTGGAACACTCGTGATCTGCTTAACGGCCTTGGCATCGTTCGCGCAGGCACCAGTCAAGGAACCAGAATTCGCAGATACTTTCGCGGCAGTATCAGCTTCCGGTGATCTAATTCCACTGGAACACCAAGCGGCTAGAATTCACGCGGGCGGCGGCGGCTTCATGATTGCGAGCAGCAAAGCCGCTTATGAAATTTCCGGGCAGAAATCTCCAGTGCGTTTTCATCAGACTCCAGAGCTTGTGTTTATAGTGCGCAGTGCGCTGGCCCAGACCGATACCAACCCTGCAACTCTCTATGTACTTCGGAAGCTCGACCCGAAGAAAAAGACGAGAGAAATTGCGTTCTCCACGGG
>JAJXZK010000193.1 GCA_021780095.1 Acidobacteriota bacterium
GCAGACAGACGGTGCCCTGGTGCTACGTATGGCCCAGGCGGATGTGTTGCCGTACGACTTCACTGCCCTCGCGGATACGCTGCATATCTACGATCGTGAAGTAAAAGATCTGCTTGCAACCCGCCAAAAAGAGGCGAAGGAGCGTGCCGCCGCGCTTCAGATGAATGCGTATGCATTGACCAGCGATCCCAAACATCCTATGGTCGCTCCTCCAACCCTGACGATGCCGCCCTATCTCAACTTCGCGCCGCTCGATAATGGGCTAGCATCCCTCGACAAAGCTGCAGCCCATTTCAATGCAGCACGAACCCACGCGCTGAGCGGAAGCATAGCGCCCGAGCGCCTTGCCGTGATCAATCAGGAGCTGACGCAGGCTGCTCGGAAACTCACTAACCCGCAAGGGCTGCCGCGTCGCCCGTGGATGCAGAATCTTATCTACGCACCCGGTTGGTACACCGGGTACGACGCGAAGACCTTACCCGGAGTTCGCGAAGCCATCGAGCAGCGCCGCTACGACGAAGCCACGGCGCAGATCGTTCTGGTCGGCCACGCAATTGCAGATGAAGCTGTTTTAGTCGAACAGGTCGCCACGGAGCTGGACAACGCAGCGACGGCAAAATGACTACAGTCTCCCACAGGAGAAACCGCATGAAGTTCATTTCGCATATAGCCGCCCTGTTGTTCTTGACCTCCGTGACCCTCCTCTGTCAGCAGTTTGCTTCGATGCCGGGGCAAGGCCGATCTATGGTGGTCACAAAGTTCGGCATTGTCGCCGCGCCGCAATTTCTGGCGTCGCAAGCCGGCGCCCACATCCTGGAAGAAGGCGGAAATGCGATTGACGCCGCCATTGCCGCCAACGCGGTCATGGGTGTGGTGCAGCCCTATGTGAATGGCATGGGCGGCGACCTGTTTGCGCTCTACTACGACGCGAAGACCGCCAAGCTCTACGGGCTTAACTCCAGTGGATGGACTCCGAAAGCACTCACTATCGACTATCTGAAGTCCCATCACATCGACAGCATCGATCCCATTGGCGTTCACAGCATCGACATTCCTGGGTGTGTCGCCGGTTGGCAAGCTCTGAAGGATCGCTTTGGCAAGCTTCCCTTCAGCAAAACGTTAGCGCCCGCGATCTACTACGCGCAGAACGGATTTCCATTAGCCGAACGCAATGCGCGCTACTGGGTCAGCAAAAGAGATATGCAGCAACCCGGATACAAGGAGACCTATCTCCCTGGCGGTGTTGCGCCCCAGCTTGGAGACCTGTTTCGAAATCCTGCGCTTGCGGACTCGCTACGGCAGGTCGCAGCCCACGGGAGAGAGGCTTACTACAACAGCGCCATGACCGACACCATGGTGAAATTTCTGCGCGCTCAGGGCGGAACCCACACACGAGAAGACTTCGCGGACTTTCAACCGGAGTGGGTGGAACCGATTTCCACCACCTATCGCGGCTGGACCGTCTACGAGCTGCCGCCGAACGGACAAGGTGTTGCCGCACTTTCCATGCTGAACATTATGGAACAGTTCCCCATGGCGCAGTACGGACACAATTCTGCCGATGCATTGCAGGTGATGATTGAGGCCAAGAAACTGGCGTATGCAGATATGTACCGCTACGTCGGCGATCCTCGCTTTACTCCTATTCCGGCTGAAGCAATGCTCTCCAAAGACCTGGCAAAACAGCGCGCAAAGTTGATCGATATGAAGCAGGCGTCCTGCCAGGTGTTGCCTTCTGACCTCACGCAGTACCTCAACGCGCATGGCAAGACAACGATCTATCTTTCCACTATCGATAAAGACGGAAATATCGTCTCGCTGATTCAGAGCAATTACGAAGGCTACGGCACGGGAATGGTAGCACCCGGCCTGGGCTTCTCCTTTCAAGACCGCGGCGCTGGATTCAGCCTGACTCCCGGTCAGCCCAATTCACTGGCGGGACACAAGCGACCGCTCCACACCATCATTCCGGCCTTCATGGAAAAAGGAGACATACGGATCGGCTTCGGCATTATGGGTGGCTGGAATCAGGCCCAGGCGCACGCACAATTTGTCGCGAACGTGGTCGACTATGGAATGAACGTGCAGGCAGCGCTCGAACAAGCTAGATTTACCAAGCCGACGTTTGATGGCTGCGACGTGCAGATGGAACCCGGCATTCCAGAATCGGTACGGGCGGACCTAATCAAACGCGGACAGCAGATTCAGCTATTGCAGCCGTTCTCATTCACTGTGGGGCAAGGCGAAGCTGTCGTTCGCGATACCAAACGCAACGTCAACTTCGCCGGCTCCGACCCCCGTTCCGATGGAGAAGCGATTCCGCAGGAGCCTCCGACAAATTTCCATCCCTGATCCCCAGATCGCCGATGCCACAGATGCAAGATTCATCTGCGCGATTGCGAACCGTCGCTACAATGTCGACGAAAGATCGTGTGCTGCCTGATCGGGCCGGCTACAGCGATCGCGGTCTAAGGCTTGAGTCCCGACTCGGAGGACGCGTCTCTCGCGCGCCTCTCTTCTTCCGTTAACGGCGCATTCACCTCCAGAAGTCCCGGAGGAAGGCGCATCTCTACGCGTCCGGCCGCCACGTCGATTTTGACCACATACGCCTTCGCGAATGGAATTTCGTATTCGATCCCGTCCCCGCCCTCAACAATCAACAGGTCCGCGGTTTGCGCCTGTTGGATTACATCTCGAATTGTCCCGAGGACATGAGGAGATGGTGTTCCGATTCCGCGCATGTCCACGAGATCGCAGCCAACAAGGTCGCTGATGTAGATCTCGTCGGACCGCAGTGGCTTGCGTTCGGCGGCGGAAATCACCAGGTCCGCACCCCTCAACGCTTCCGCTGCGGAGATGGAGTCCACCTGAGCGAACTTCAGGACCACTTTGCCTTTGTGCAGCCAGGAATTTTCAAGCAGAACAGGGCTTGCAGGAAGCTGGTCGCTGCGCCACAGAAATGCTTTGCGCATCTCGGTAAATCGATCCGGGAAATCCGAGAGGATCTCCGCCAGCACTTCGCCTCGTCGTCCCTGGGGTCGAATCAAGCGGGCAACATGCACCCAAACCTCAAGAGCTGCTGGCTTTGAATCCGTCACAGCGTAATTGTTGCACGTGCGGGGACACGATGCATGATGCAGACCCGACTGGAAAAGATTCTACGCGGAACCGGAATCCGCCTTGCCTTCTTCCACGATCTCCAGGCTGTAGCGATGATGTAGCTTGACGCTGACGGCTCCTAGAATTGTTCGTAACGATCGAGCCGTCCGTCCTTGCTTGCCAATCACCTTTCCGACATCCGTCGGATCGACTCTCAGCCGCAAGACGGTGCCAGCTTCGCTCGATGTTGCGTTGACTGAAACTTCTTCCGGCTTATCAACTAACGAACGTGCGATTGCCGTAACCAACTCGACTGCGGACGGCTCCGCAGAACTTTCTGACATGCTCAACCCCATAAAGTGAAACGTTGAAATCTGATTGCGTTTATACCTAAATAAAGTCGATTTGTCTGCTTATTTATGGTTTACTCATTAGTCACTAGCACGGTTACTATTGTAGAGAAACTTGCGGCTGCGATTAACGAAATTGTCATTTTTGGGCAGGAAACATCGTTCACTGGCTGGAAAAGTCAGAACAGGGCCCAATGAAAGAGCGCGATCCAGGGACCGCGCTCTTAAATTATCGGCGCTTTTTGTTCGCACCATCAAAAAAACTGGCGAACTTCGATCTATGTCGCTTGGGGTACTGGCGCGGCTGCTGTCGCGACCAGCTTGTTGACTCGACCGGAGAGCTGGGCACCCTTCCCAGTCCAATAGTCGACGCGATCTTTCTTCAAATCCACGGTTGCGGGATTGGTGCGAGGATTGTAAGTTCCAACCACCTCAAGCGAACGTCCATCGCGGGCACGATCTTTCTCGATCACAACGATGCGGTAGTACGGTTTCTTGCGAGCGCCTACGCGCGAAAGACGAATCATCAACACAGCTTATATATTCCTTTCTGATAGCAGGAGAAAAGGCGCAGTCATCGCCGTAGGCGGACTGCGTCATTTGGATACTGAACCTACAGTATCGTGGATTTTTGGCCCTGATGCAAGCCGCCCAATCGACCCATAGAGCCGAAAACTGCGAAAATGTCCGCAGCGCAGTTCGCAAACGGAAGGATTCCACCCATCAGCGCAAATCCAATGAAAACCGGCGCCGGGCGCCGACGCTGGCGAATCGCATGGCTGCTGGCTCTAGGCGTGATGATCAGCTATCTGGACCGCGTCAACATTTCCGTAGCTCAACAGGCGCTGCACCAGAGGTTCGGCCTGACCACCGTTTCTTTCGGATATCTGCTAGGAGCCTACAGTTGGACGTACGCCATGCTGCAACTGCCCTCCGGCGTTTTTCTCGATCGCTTCGGCCTAAGGCGAGTCGGCGTGATCAGTTCCTTTATCTGGAGTGCGGCGACATTCGCGACCGCTGTCTCGCAGGGTGTTGTCAGTTTATTTTCCTCGCGCCTGCTGCTCGGGGTCGGCGAATCTCCCATCTTTCCCCTCAGTGCGGCCGCCGTTGGATATTGGTTCCCGGAGAAAGAACGCGGGCTGCCCACCGCGATGTTCGACGCTGCCGCGAAATTCAGCCCCGCCGTGGGCATTCCTTTCGTCGGGTTGCTGCTCATCCATTTTGGGTGGCGGTTCAGCTTCACATTCACCGGAATTCTGAGCCTTGCGTACTTCGTGCTGTTTGCCCGAACCTATCGCAACCCCGTGGACGATCCTCATTTGTCCCCCGCCGAGCGAGCCTATATTCAAGGCGGCGAGAAATCTCCGATAGAAGTCGGCGTTCCCTCTTCCTACCCACTGGGCTATCTGCTGCGGCAACGGAAGATTCTGGGCGCGATGATTGGTTTTGCCACCTACAACTACAGCTTCTACTTGCTGCTGACCTGGCTGCCCAGTTATGCCATTGCAGGTCTGCACCTGACGCTGGCGCATGCGGTTTGGGCTGCGAGTGTCCCATGGTTCTTCGCCGGAATGATCGATATCTTTGTGGGCGGATGGTTGGTGGACGCGCTGATTCGTGCAGGACATGATGCCAGCCGCGTGCGGCGGAGAGTTTTGTTGCTCGGGATGGTCTGTGGCCTCGGCGTTGCAGGGCCCGCCCTCACACACCGTCCGATTCCGGCAATGTTGTCGCTTTGTGTTGGGATTGGAGGGCTCTCCGCCGCTGCCCCGGTCGGATGGACCCTACCCGGCTTCCTGGCACCGGCCAACAGCACGGGGAAGGTGGGCGGCATTATGAATTTCGGCAGCCAGATCTCCGCCATCATCGCGCCCGTGATTACTGGATATCTGACCGCCTGGACGCACACGTTTGCCGCTGCATTCGCGTTGGCAGCCTTTCTTCTGCTGCTTGGAACCATCAGCTACGCGTTTCTTCTGGGGAAAATCCAGCCGATTGATGCTCCACAAATCGAGACTATCGAGGCGTAGGTCGCTTACGGATAGCCAGCAACTTTCTTCGTTCGGCGATCAACTTCTTTCGCGCAGTCGGCGTCATCTCCCTACCCAGAAGACAAGGTTGGCACCCTATTGCATTGTCTCTTCGACATGCGGCAACTTCAACAGCACTTCGCGGACCTGTTCAGCATCCATGGCAACCAATTTCCACGCGTTCAAACGCCGCCCTTACTACCGCGCGGGATAGGTTTTGCTCTCGCCTGTGCGGGAGTTGTAGACGACTAGCTTGCCGTTTGGATAGGCCAGCAATCGAATATAGTGGCCGTCTGAGTCGCTCTTCACGTTGGCTCCTCTTACGTTCGCGATGTAGGGCGTAGCCACATTGTGCTCCGCGCCGCCTTCGTCGGAGTAGTGCAGCTGCCACAGGTCCTTGATCCGCGGCGATTTCTCAATCGTCTCCCAGGGAACCGGAGAGCCGCCCTTATGTTCTCCGTTGTCCATAATGGCCACTCGAGGCGCAATGCCATCCACAAACGCCGGACTGCTACTGGGATACCAGCCATGATGGGAAACCACGTAGACATCCATCTGACCCAGCTTGTTGTTGGGGCACATGAGCTGCATTTCCTTGTCCCAGGTCAGGTCGCCCAAGTCCACCAGGCGCATTTTGCCGTACTGCATCACGAACCCGACCGAGCGGCCATTTTCGGTTTTATCTGGCGTTCGCGTCAGACAGCACTTGCAATACGGATTCGGCTGGCCCTCGCCGGGCAACGCAGTAGCCATCGTGTCTCCGTCTGCACTGACGATGGTGGTCGTCAGGCCGGTCAGCGGAATCGTCTCCCCGGGTTTTGCCAGGATGTGATTGGCGTGGGACTGGGCCAGCACCGCCTGATATCGCTCAAAACCCTGCTCTGTGACAGCATCGGTCGTCTCACGATTGACTCCGTGATCGATGAAGGTGTCCACATGAATCTTTTTGACAAGGTTGGGAACGCCGCCCACGTGATCCACATGAAAGTGTGTGATTAGCAGGTAGTCAATGTGGTCGAGCCCTGCCTCCTTCGCCACCTGCAGGATGCGATCCGCATCGCGGTCGTCATTGTCGGGCCAGCCTGTATCCACCAACATGGCCTCATGTGACGGCGTGACGAACAGCGTCGATTGGCCGCCTTCGACGTCGATGAAATATACGGTCAGCGGCTTGGCGAAGGTCACCGCGTGCTTGCGAAAATTCGCGGTCTCCGTCTGCGCTTGCGCCCATGCCGCGGCGGCAAAGGTCACAAAGAGCACCAAGCTGAGCGTAGCG
>JAJXZK010000004.1 GCA_021780095.1 Acidobacteriota bacterium
GTATCAGGAGCAGGTGATGCAGATTTCGAACGTCCTGGCCGGATATTCGCTCGGCGAAGCGGATCTGCTGCGTCGCGCCATGGGCAAGAAAGATCCGGCAGAAATGGCGCGGCAGCGGAATCGTTTTGTGCAGGGCGCGCTGGACAAGAAATTTCCGCAAAAAACGATCGAGCATATTTTCGAGCTGATGGAGCGCTTTGCCGGCTATGGATTCAACAAGTCCCACTCCGCAGCCTATGCGTTGCTGGCGTATCACACCGCGTATTTGAAGACCCATTACGCCAAAGAATTTATGGCGGCGCTGCTGACCTCTGAAGTGAGCAAGCCGGACAACGTGGTCAAGTACATCAAGGAATGCCGGGAGATGGGAATTTCCGTTGAGCCGCCCGATGTCCGCACCAGCGACTCTGATTTCACGCCGCATGGCGAGGCGATCCGTTTCGGTCTCGCCGGAGTGAAAAATGTCGGACAGAATGCGATTGCCTCCATCCTGCAGGTTCGCAGCCAATTGGTGCAGGAAGGCAAGACGTTCACTTCCTTCTGGGACTTCTGCGAGCGAATCGATCTGCGCGTGATGAATAAGCGTGTGCTGGAATCGCTGATCAAGAGCGGCGCGCTCGATTGCTTCGGCGCACGCGCCGCGTTGATGGCCGCCATCGATAAAGCGATTGAACGCGCCCAGAAGGCGCAGCGTGATAGCGCGGCAGGACAGCATGGATTATTTGGATTGTTCAACGACATGCCCGCGAGTGGCGGCGCGGCGCAACAGGACGAATTGCCAAACATCGCCGATTGGGACGAAGTACAGCGCCTTCAGCATGAGAAAGATGTACTCGGCTTCTATGTCTCTGGACATCCCCTGGGAAAGTACGCCGAGAAGCTACGTAACCTGAAGGGCGTAGTGGACACCCAGACTGCATTGGAAATGACACCGGCGCCGAACACAGGACGACGCGACGCGCAGAATGAAAATGAAATTTCCATTGCTGGAATTCTGACCGGGGTGCGGGTCGCTAAGTCGCGGAAGGGAGACTTGTACGCGCAAGGATCACTGGAAGACCTGACGGGAAAGATCGACCTGATTTGCTTTCCCGAAGCATACAAACGCATGGCAGAAAATCTGAAAATCGATGTGCCGGTGTTGGTGCGCGGCGTGCTCCGCGGAGAGGAAGATTCCGCCCCCAAGCTGGCGATTTCTAACATTACAGCGCTGGAAGATGTGAAGCTGAAGCTGCCGAGCAGCATGCGTATTCGCATCGCATTGGATCGTGTTGCCGAGCCCGCGCTGACCCAGTTGCACGCGGTGATGGTCGCCACCCCAGGCAGCGGAAAAATTCTGCTGGACTTTGAGCAGCCGGGCGATTACCTGGTGGTGCTGGAGCCCGAAGGGCTCGGCGTCGCGGCGGACAAGGCTTTCATCGAGCGCGTCGAAGAATTGGTCGGCACCGGCACGGTGCGGATCATCGAATAGGCAATCGCCTTCCAATAATTCCGCACCGCTCGCCGAATCTACTTATTGCGCCCGCAATGTGTAATGTCCCGGCGTACGCAAGACGACCGCTGCGCGAGTGCCGTCCTCTGCCGATTTCACATCCGAAGCGGCCGTGCCATTCACCAAAACGCCTTGTCCGGCGTGCTGCACCGGAACCAGCACCGTGGCTTCTTCATCCGCAGGAAGATCGATGACGGTCTGCAGCGTTGGACCGGAGTGGAGATCGACCTTCAGCAAACCGTGCGGCGTTGGTTCCGCGCCCTTCGCCCAGGCAAGGCCGGCAAGGTCTGGACGAATCGTCACCTGAGAAAATCCGGCCGCTGTTGGCTGAATGCCAAGAATTTGCTCCATCAGCCACGGCGTCGGCCCCGCGGACCATCCGTGCGCCAAACTCACAAAATATCCCGTGCCGTCGTCAGCCTGCAGCGACGCATGGAAATTGTTCTTCGGCCAGCTGGGATAGTAGGCTTCCCAAAAGCTGGTCGCTCCCTCGCCAATCATCCCGCCCCAGTATTGGCGAATCCAGGCGAGCGCTTCAGGCCGATGCCCAGTCTGCGCCATGGCGGAGATGATGTAGTAGTTGTAGTACGGCGTCATTACCAGCGCAGTGTATTTGGTGTTCGCAACGCTGGAAAGCACCTGGTTCCAGATGGGCGCATATTGCGATGGATCAGCCACTCCGGTAAACACGGCGGCAGCATTGATCTGCCAGCGCGTACCGAAAGTATGGGTGGAGCTGTCGAGTAAATATTTCTGCGATGCATCCTTCAGCAGGGCGGCGCGCTGCTCGAAGTGCTCCGCATTGGCCGTGTCGCCGAGTTCCCGCAGCAGAAACGCCGCGTCGCGATAGGCCAGATAAAACTCAAATTGTGTGCCTCGCCGGGCTTCAAGAGTGTCGCCGTTCAGCTCCGGCGACCAGTCGACGAAGGCCCACGTGTGAGTGGTGTCGGCAAACAAATTCCTGGCGTCGACGTCGGTATCCATGTAGTTCAGCAGTTGCACCAGCCGCTCATGCACGCTCTGCAGGTATTCCTTCGATCCGGTATGCAGGTAATACTGGGTCAGCACATTGATCCACCACGCGGAATAACCGGAGATGCTGTCGACATGTTGTTTGATGGGTGCGGGGGGCAGCAGGTTTGTCATCGTATCTTGCATCAGGAAATGATCGTCGAAAATATCGTTGATGCCGCGTCCGCTGACGTCGAGATCTCCTGCCCACCGCGCGCGATCACGCTTGGTCGCGTCCCAGATATCTTCCTGCATGCAGAGATGATCGGTGTAGGCACCGACTTCCCAAATTTGATTGAGCAGCGGATCGGAGGATTCAAAGCTGCCCAGATATTTCACCGGGTAGTAAATGTCGTCAAGTGCGATCAATTGAAAGCGCATCGTCGGTCCGCCGCCGACAAATCGAACCTTGGCAAATCGAAACGCAGATTTGGGGCCGTAGGCTGTCGCATTGGGAAGGATCGTCAGCGGATCAACCCCTAAATATGGGCCATTCAGAGCTTCTTCGCGCGATTCGCCATACTGAACTGAGATCTGCATTGGGTGGTCGGAGGCGGAGGCGAACATGACGCGCCCGCTGACTTCCTTGCCGAAGTCCAACAGAAGACTGGGCGCTTGCTGCTCCGGCACGGTCGCGGATGCAAGCTGCACGGTAAAATCTTCGCCGCCGGAATGCGTCAACGCCCCAAGATTCTCAAAGCGGCTGCGTCCCGTATATATCTGATCGACGCTTTGCACGGGCAAGGTCGTGTGGTCCATAAACTTGGAGACGCCAAGATAGCCGGGCCAACGGTAGAGGCCGGCATCGTCATTCGACTGCATAAAATTCAGCGAGCTTTCGATCGCTCCCATCGATGCTACTGGGGTCCAAGAGGCGTCGCTGAATCCTGCGCTTTGCCAACCTGAGTCGGCGGCCAATGAGGACTTCCATGATGCATCGCTGATCAGCAGCGCGGGTGCTTCGATGCCCTCGGTCGCGGGAACGATTTTGACAACCAGCTGGTCGTCATCGCTGCGAGGTGTAATTTGGAGAGCGAGAACATTCTTGCCGGCGTGGAGCCTGCCGCTGACGTCCGTCATAAACACCGGCATTTTTAGCGGCGATGCCGGATTGTCCTGAACTTTGTCGACCAGCTTTCCATCCAGGTAAGCGCTCGATGCTTCCGGTCCGGCAACATAAAGGGTCGCATGTTGTGGAACCGTCTTGACCTGGAACGTGGCGCGAAAATAAATCGGCGCATTTATTTTGATCTGATCTTTTGAACGATGATTGGCGCTCCAGACATACTGCTCTGGCAACGGCGTGTGCCCCTGATCCGCAGGATGCGGCGAGGCAATGTTTCGTGTTGGATCTAGCTGGCCCGGCTGGAAATTATTTTGAGCGGTGAGAGCAATCGGAAAGCAGAACAGAGAAGCGAGGGCAGGGAGGATAAATCGGTATCGAGATTTCATGAACCATCCTTGGCAGAGCGTTCTGGCTCCCGAAGTATATTTCATATCTGAAATTATTTCCAAATGATTACGAAGGGCCATTGCCCATGTGCGCCAGCGCCAATTTCGCTTGGCCTAACTCCGGCCCATAATCTTTGGGGGCATTGGCGACAAATGCCCGAAAGGCAGCCCTGGCGCAGGGAATATCGTGCGCCAGGTTGCAAATGATGCCGAGATTCAACTGGCTCTCGACATCGTTTGGACTCAGTTGTACCGCTTTCTCGAAGTTGGCGCGCGCACCGGAGACATCGTTGCGCTTGTCGGCGATAATCCCAAGCCCGTTGTAGGCAGGGGCGTAGGGTTGAATCGCCAGCACCCAACGAAACACGCGCTCCGCGTCTGCAAGCTGGCCGCTTTGTAAATACGCGGTCGCCAGATCGTTCTGACTTTCAATGTCGAGAGGGTTTTGCTGCTCTGCCTGCTGGTAGTAAGAGATCGCCTCCTTCAGATTTCCCGTCCGCAGATATAGATTTGCAAGTCGCGACAGGATCATTCCGTTCAGCACCGTGTGGCGCAGCGCCTGCTGGCACATCTGCATCGCCTGGGGGTACTGGCTCGCTGCCTCATATTTGTCTACCAGGCCCTCATACAACGTAGGGTTTGATGGGTCGTGTTGCAACGCGTCTTGCAGCAATTCAATATCTCGACGAGTATCCGCCGCGCTCAAGCCGGAAAGATCCACGAGATGAAGCGCTTTGAGAGAACCCAAGTGGTCCTTGGGGTCGTCACCCTTTCCATTCAAATGGAAAGATGTTCCGGAAAATCCTGCAGTGTAGCCCAGCGATTTCAATTGATTCATCGTCTGCTCGTCCATCTGCTTGAAGTCCACAGTCTCTGTGCCAGAGCTTCCCAGACGGCTCGCTTTCTTCAACTGCGCATCCAGCTCGCGATATTCCTTTGGGTGCGCGTTGATGACGTTGGTCAGCTCGCCGGGATCTTGACCGAGGTCATACAGCTCCGGCCGCGGCGCGCGAATATACATCCAGTGGGAGGTGTGAATGCCGCGCAGCTCTGACCATCCCATATTGATCTTCGGATACAGCGTCTCTTCATACGAGTAGTTAGACGGAACCGTTTTGCCGGAAAACGCCGGAACCAAGCTGGTGCCTTGCACCGCAGAAGAAGGTTGTCCGCCAAGTACATCAAGAACCGTTGGCAGCAAGTCGATCTCGCGCGCTTGCTGCTGTACGTGCATACCGGCCGGCACGCCCGGGGCGGACATGATCCAAGCAATGCGTACGGTGGAGTCATAGAGAAACACGCCGTGGTCGTATTCACCGTGGTCGCCGAGCCCCTCGCCGTGGTCAGAAAGCAAAACTATCAGCGTTTTTTGTGCGGTTGATTTTTGGTTGACCGCGTCGAGCACGCGCCCGACTTGTTGATCTTCAAATGCGATCTCGGCATCGTAGGGGTCCTGAGGATATTGCTTGCGAAATTCCGCGGGCGGATCGTACGGAAAATGCGCATCGTACATGTGCACCCACAGAAAAAACGGCTTGCCGGATTGCTGTTGTAGCCAGCGGATCGCATGATCGGCGGTCACGTCGGCGGCGCGAGTCGATACAGGGTCCCGGCGATTGCGATGTTCCAACTGATCGTCGTAGGTGGCAAACCCCTGGTTGAAGCCGAACATTTTTGTCAGTACGCTTGCGCTGATGAAACCGGCTGTGTTCCAGCCGTGTCGCTGCAGAATCGTCGCCATTGTGACGGATGAGGGTTGCAATGCAAATCCGCCAGTATCGCGAACATTGTGGACGTTGGGATTCTCGCCCGTAAACATGCTGGCGTGCGACGGCTGCGTCAGCGGAGTTTGCGCGACAGCTTTTTCAAACAGCACGCCTCTGGCCGCCAGAGCATCGATGTTGGGAGTTTTGATCTTTTCGTTTCCATAGCAATGCAGGTGATCGGCTCGCACTGTATCCAGCGTAATCAGGACCACGTTGATTGGTTTCAACTCGGCCTTAGTCGGTTTGTGCCTGGGTGTTGATGAACACGAAACAAGGGTGGCGACGGCAAGCGTGCAAAAACCGCTGACGAACGCTCGTCGAATGCCGAATTGCATGGATGAACTTCTCCGGTTCAAGTATGGGCGAGCTGATTAGATGATTACGCCAAAGGGCTTTCGCAGTGCAAATGCCGTGATCCAGCTGACGACGATAAACCACACGATCCAGGGAATCCCGAATCCGAAAAGACTCACGTCCGCATCTGGATATTGAATCTCGATCCAGCGAAATACGCTATCGCGCGGCAGCAGCCTTTCTCCGGGGTAGAGCAGCCAGTTCCACAGCGATGACACTCGCCGGTCGGAAAGAATGTGCAGCCCAGAGCCGACGGCCACACGTTTTTGAGCGGAGTTTCCGGCCATCCCATCTCCCGGAAGACTGAGGAAGAGTCTGTCCTTTCCGGGCGTGGTTGCGCGAACTCTCCACACAACCTGGTGCTGATCGGGAACGCGCACAGACGGCGTTTCCACGGCGATGTGGGGGCCGCGAAGCTCAGGAGAAATGGCATTCAGGTCCACATTGTTGGCCAGGCGGGCAGTCACCAGGGTCTCCTCGCCAACCCGCAACGGGCGATGTCCGTAGACCGTGTCCATCAGCATCGTCAAGGCGATGATCGGAAGAATAACGATCATCGCTGGCTTCAGCATCAGGCCAAGGTAGCGAGCGTTCCACAACACCAATTGCCCCTGCGCCCGAAACACCAGCTGCGGGTCATCTCCGAACAGGCGAAATTCGTAGAGCGCAGCAGAT
>JAJXZK010000125.1 GCA_021780095.1 Acidobacteriota bacterium
GCCACGGATGCTCGTATCAACTTCAAGCGCGGCGCGGAGAAACTTCCATTTTCATTGGAAGGAGCCCAGCTTGCATTCTGGCAAGAGTCGGGGAATGAGTGGCATGTTCGCATCAAGGCGCGTCCAGTCCGTACAGATCTCCCCCCGGGAGATGCAGGACAGATTCTGGGCGAGGCCTCGGTCATGACGACCGGCGCCCGCATGGACTCGCCGATTCGAGCGAGCCTGGAGTGGCGGCGCGGCCAGCTCGGAGAAATCAGCCGGTTACTGCACGGTGAAGACAGCGGTTGGCGAGGCACGGTGGACTGGACCGCGAATGTGCGGGGAACGCTGGCCAAAGCTCGGCTGACTTCGGACGTGCAGGTGGAGGAATTTCGTCGCGCCGAGTTCATTCCATCGTCGCAGATTGACCTTGTCGCGCATTGCACCGGGCAATATGTGCACGCGGATCGGCGCATGGATCAAATCGATTGCGACGCCCCACTTGGGGGTGGCCATTTGCTGGTCAAATCCATGATCGGCGATTCGAACTCTCCATCGAATCCGAACGAACCCGGCGCGGCCAAGCAATCTCAGACAGACGATGCCGCGTTCTTTACCGTGGCGCTGCAACAGGTGTCCGCCGGTTTTTTTCTTGATCTTTTGAGCCATGTCCATCCCGGGGTTGCCGCGGATACGGCCGCGTCCGGTGAAGTGAATGGAAGCGCCAAATGTGAGTGGCTCGGTTTCGACACATTGCATGCGTGCTCGGGAGAGCTGCGCACCACCCCGCTGACGCTGCACTTGTCCCATGTCGAACATGCGGTGCATCTTTCGCCGCTGCTGATCTCCAATCTCGCCGCGGTTAGTTCAGCCAAAGCTCCCGTTTTGCGGGGATCCAAGGCGAGCGCGTATCGAAATAGCTCCGCCTCCGTCAAGGACCCAGTGCCCGGAACCTGGGATCTGGCTAGCGTGCACGTTCCGCTCGGAGGGGCAAGTCCAGCGACGTTGGATGGCACGCTGACCTCTTCGGGTCTTACGCTTCACGTGGACGGGTCGGCGGACCTCAGGGATTTGAGTCAACTGGCGCGCGCCATGAATTTCCCGGTCCTCTCCAGCGGAATCCATTCTATCCGCGGCACTGCGCAAATGGCCGTGACGCTGCGATCCAATTGGCTACCGCAATCCAATCCGGCTGTTTTGGTGGATGTTATTCCCAACAACGCAACCAATCCGACCGCGCAGCCGGTGCCGTGGTTTGCTCCGTCGCATTGGGAGGGCACGGTCCAAATTCACAATGCGACGGTGCAGCTCAGCTCGATCCCGGGATTAATCCAAATTGCCGCCGGGCAGGTGAACCTGACGGACACCGCTGTGGAATGGAATGGATTAACGGGAACCTACGTGCACGTTCCTTTCGATGGAAGCATCCATTTGGAAACATTGTGCCCGACGTCGCGTCCGCCCTGCGCGCGCACATTTACATTGCATGCGGAGAATTTGAATGTCGATCGGCTGCAGGGAGTTTTGCGCCGCACCATCGCCGGAGCAGGACTGCTGGAGCAATTGAATCCATGGGCTGCTGGCGCTCCGGAATTGCCCGAGATTACCGGGACCTTCAAGGCCGATATGCTTTCGGCGGGGAAGCTGTCAATGAAAAATGCTTCCTTGCAACTCCATCTTCAGGGGCATCGAGCGGACATGGTTGCGATCTCCGGCAATGTGTTCGGCGGAACCTTATCCGCACTTTCCGATCACGCGAGTGAGAGCATCTCGAACGGCAAAGCCGCCAGCGAAGCAGGCCCGCCAAAGACGAGTGCTTCGCTGGACGCAATACACGCAGGAGCTGGTTCGGCCCAATGGGGGGACGGCGCCCCAATTTACACCCTGCGTGTGGAGCTCGGAAATATTCAACCGAGCTTAGTGGCTGCGATCTGGCATGAGAGGTGGGGGCGCGGGAGCGCGACTGTCCAGATTAGGCTGAAGACGCATGGATGGTCGATATCCGATCTCGCGCAGAACGCGGCCGGTAATTTTGCCATTGATTGGCATGGCGGCACGCTGACCGCGTCGATGCCACTGGCGTCTTCTTCCACGGCGACCGAGGATTCCGGAGGCGCAGTGAGAGTCGTGCCGGGCGTCACACGGTTCGAACGGCTGCGTGCAATGGGGCAATTTAGCAACCAGAAGCTGATGCTCGATTTCGGCCAGCTGGTGCTTGCCAATCAGACTCCGCAGCGCCAGGCGGCGCCCTCGTCGACACAATCTATCTCGGGAACAGTTACTTTTTCGCGCGTGCTCGACTTACGGTTGCAACCCTCGGGCGTATCGATTACCGGCCCGCTCGACATGCCGGTGGTGAAGGCGAGAACTCTCAGTCCTAAGGGCAGCGCCGGTGTGGCGAACTCGGAAAACCCATAAAGCGCTCGCTTGTCGGCCTATTCCGCTTCGATACTGGCGGCTGTTTTGCGCGCCCGATTACGGCGTCGACGAAATATTTCGTACAGAAGGTACGCTGTCACCAGAGCCGCAAACAGCGTAAGCAGCAAGATCGAGTGCAGCCCCATCCAGGTTAATATTTCCGGTCCAAAATAGACGACCAGGATCGCTGTCACCAGGTAGTGCACGGTGCGCCCTACGAAGACGGCGACCATGTACGGGGCCACGCGCATCTCGAAGACGCCTGCTCCAAAAGCGAATAGTTTGAAGGGAAATGGCGGAGGCATCGCTGCCGGCACCAGCACAGCCAGCCAGTGATGGCGGTCAAAACGCGCCCGCATCTGGTTATATTTTGCCTGCGAAGTCTGCTTCAGCAGCACATACTCGCCGCCAGTGCGGCCAATGTAAAACGGCACCAGCGCTCCAATTGCGGAACCGAGCGCACCCATGACGGCGTAGATCCAGAAGTAGCCTCGATTGCTCCACACATAGCCGGCAATGATCAAGTCCATGGGGATGGCGATTGAGCTGGAATCGATGATTGCAAGCACGCCCACGCCCAGGAAACCCAGTGGCTTAAGGAACAGCAACAGCGCTATTTTCCAGTGAAGAAGATGCGACCAGAGTTTGCGTATCATTGGCTATTCAAGAGACGTCTTTGCAAGGGCGTCTATTTATCCTACAGGGCTTGGCTGCGGCGTCCGAACTTGCGCCCGGCACCACTTCTATTTGTTTTCGGATGCATTTCCGGGTTCCAGGTGTTCTGTATCTCCAGACAAAAGCGCCAGCGCGTGTTGGATAAGAGGGAGCACCGCCTCCAGCGATGTGACGGCCGCTTTCGGACTCCCCGGAACATTCACGATCAAAGTCGCGCCGAGAGTTCCTGAGACGGCGCGACTCATTGGGGCAAGGGGCGTCTCCTTCAATCCTTCGCGGCGCATATGCTCGCCAAAGCCCTCTAGGATCCGATCGCAGACTTGGCGAGTCGCCTCGGGAGTGACGTCGCGAAGCGCGATGCCAGTGCCACCAGTCGTGACCACCAGCGGAGAGCGGGCGGCTTGCCTCCGAACTTCGGAAGCAATCATGGCGGCGTCGTCAGGAACGACGGTGTTCTCCTCAACAGCGAAACCGGCTTGCTGCAGGCGGAGCACGACTGCAGGGCCGGAGCGATCAACCCGAAGCCCTTGAAAACACGAGTCACTGACGGTAATGACGAGAGCCTTCACACCTGCAATCTTACCCTTCGGACGGCAAATTTGAGGGTGAGAATAGCCTCTTGACCGGGTGCGAAAACATCAAAGAATGAGACAATGTCAGAAGGACGCAATGTCGACACTGGCACGTGACAGGCAAACTACAGTAGGATCACTGTCGTCTACTTTTGATGGCCGCAATCGAAACACCCCCGAGTCCGCCAGAGAAGCCCATCGAACCCAAGTTCGATCGTTTGCGGACGCGTTACGAATCTCACTCACCTCATGAGCTGCTCGACGTCATCGACGCTCTGGAGGGGGAGCGGCTGTCTGCCCGCGTACGGGAAGCCATCTGGGTTTCCCTCATCTTCCACCTCTTCGTATTCTGGTGGATTTTCTACGGTCCAAAACTGAAAATCTTTCGACCCGCCACGGTGGTCAACACCATGCCGCTGGTACCGCAAAAAGCACCAGAGAATGTCTATCTGGATATGCCTCCGGACCTGGTGAAGAAGCCGCCAAAACCTACCAACATTATTTCGGATCAGAATCACACCGCGCAGACCAAGAATCCGACGCCCGATCAAAAGACGATTGAGGAGTTGCAGGCGATGCGACGCGCCGGCCGGCCGTCACCACCACCGCAGCCGCAGCAAAGGGCACAGCAAGCAGAGCAGCCGGCTGCCAGGCCGCAACAGCCGACGCCGCAGCGAGAGCAGGCCCGCGCCGTGCCACCGTCTCCGCCGGTGCATCGTCCCACGCAGTCGCTACCGTCCGCCCCCAGCGCAACTCAGTCCGCGATGCAGCGGGAGCAGGCTCCGCAGCGGCAAGCGATGCCAGCTCAAAACCAGGCCAGCAGCCAGCCCAATATGTCTGTGGGTGACATGATTCGTCAGGCGGAACGCAATGCCGCCCGCTCCAATGGCGAAGCTGGCGACAACGGCGAGAACGCGCCGATCGCCCATCCCGGCGTTGCCTCCGGCGTAGAAGTTCTCAGCGACACGATGGGGGTCGATTTCGGGCCGTATCTTCATCAGGTCGTGCAGATGACGCAGTCCAGTTGGGACTTGCTGATTCCCGAAGCCGCTCGTCCCCCTCTGTTGAAGCAAGGCACCGTGGCAATTCAATTCATGATTTTGCCCGACGGTAGTATTAAACAGATGCAGCTGGTGCGGCCGTCGGGGGATGTATCTCTCGATCGCGCTGCATGGGGCGGCATCACTGGAGCCGGGCCCTTTCCGCCGCTGCCGAAGCAGTTCAAGGGGCCGTACCTGGCCTTGCGTTTTTACTTCCTCTATAACGAACAAACAGGGCAGTACACCCGGCAATGATCGCTCCGGAAGCAGCCGCGCTGCGACGTCGCCAGGCGATGGGCTTGCTATGGATCGCTCTGGCGGTGATCCTGTTGAGCGCCATTCGTGCCCGGTGGCACGCCATCTTTCTAACCCGCTGGTGGAATCTGTGGTAGCGATAGGGTCACTTCTGCCGATGTCCTGAAAAGCGTGGGAAATTCGACCGAGGAAAACTGCCTGGAACCATGGACGGCGCCAATCAACAAAGTGAATCGAGAATTCCCAGCTATCCCCTGGTGGTGTTGCATGGAGCGACCGCAAGCGGGAAGACCTCGCTTGCGGTTCAACTGGCGCAGCGATTTTCAGGCGAGGTCATCAGCTGCGATTCGGTAGCCGTCTATCGCGAATTAGAGATTGGCACCGCGAAGCCATCGCGGGAACAGCGCGCACTGGTTCCGCACCACATGCTCGATGTAGTTTCGCCGGACCAGCCGTACACTGCGGGAGACTATGCCCGCGACGCGCGCCAAAGTCTTGCTGACATTCAAGCCCGCAGCAAGCTGCCCATTGTTGCCGGTGGAACAGGTCTCTATCTACGGGCGTTGATCGAGGGACTGTTTCCGGGTCCAACGCGATTTGAGTCGCTGCGTGTCCGGTTGCGCGAACTGGAGCAGGAGCGCGGCAGTAGTTACCTGGCCCGAATTCTGCGGCGGCTCGACCCAATCTCCGCTTCGCGCATCCATCCCAACGATGCCCCCAAGCTGGTGCGTGCGATTGAAGTCACCTTGGCATCGCAGCAAAAAATGTCGACACTGTGGGAAGCTGGGCGCGACCCGTTGCAGGGCTTTCACATTCTGCGACTCGGGCTCGATCCACCGCGGGCCGCCCTCTATGCGCGTATCAATCAGCGCGCGGCGGCGATGTTTTCAGATGGGCTGGTCGAAGAAACCGAGCGCTTGCTGGCTCGTTATGGTCAGGACTGCCGTCCGTTGTTGTCTCTCGGTTACAAGCAGGCGGGGACGCTGCTGCGCGGAGGTTTTTCAATGCACGACGCGATTGCTTCCACGCAACAGGGCCATCGCAACTATGCCAAGCGGCAGATGACATGGTTTCGCCGTGAACCCCACGTGCATTGGCTCGGCGGATTCGGCGGCAACGCCGCAATCGCGGAGGAAGCTTGGCGACAGGTTGAAGATCATGTGCGCAAGGGCGGAGAAGCGCGCGACGATCGAAAAACTTGGCTATCCACAGAATAAAAAAGGCCACTCCAAAGAGTGACCTTTTGCTGGTGGTTCAATGAAGTGGATTACGCTTCGCGCACGCCATCGAGAAAGGCGCGCAGTTTGCGCGAACGCGACGGATGACGCAGCTTGCGCAACGCCTTGGCTTCAATCTGGCGAATGCGCTCGCGAGTCACTTGGAAACTCTGTCCCACTTCTTCCAGCGTGTGCTCGGAACCATCTTCCAACCCGAAGCGCATCTTGATGACTCGCTCTTCGCGCGGCGTCAGTGTGCGCAACACTTGCGCGGTATAGTCCTTCAGGTTAACGCTGATGACAGCATCCGAAGGCGAAACGGCCTGGTGATCTTCAATGAAATCTCCCAAGTGCGAATCTTCTTCTTCGCCGATCGGCGTTTCCAGCGAGATGGGTTCCTGCGCAATCTTCAACACCTTGCGGACCTTGGCGACCGGAATATCCATACGCTTGGCGATCTCTTCCGAGGTGGGCTCGCGGCCAAGTTCCTGCACCAGCTGTCGCGATGTCCGGATCAGCTTGTTGATGGTCTCGATCATGTGCACCGGGATGCGGATGGTACGTGCC
>JAJXZK010000385.1 GCA_021780095.1 Acidobacteriota bacterium
GGGTGTTGGCGTCGGTGTTGGCGTTGGCGTCGGTGTTGGAGTCGGCGTGGGTGTTGGTGTCGGAGTCGGCGTGGGTGTTGGAGTCGGTGTTGGCGTCGGTGTGGGTGTTGGTGTCGGAGTCGGCGTGGGTGTCGGAGTTGGCGTCGGTGTGGGTGTTGGTGTCGGAGTCGGCGTGGGTGTTGGCGATGGTGCCGGCACTGGAGCAGCCGCGACCGTCAGCGTCAATGCGCCTGTCACGTTATCTTTCAGCGAGTCTGCTACCACCACGTTAAAGGTGAATGTGCCAGCCGTCCCAGGTGTACCGGCAACATCTCCGTTGGAACTAATCGAAAAACCCTGCGGAAGTGAAGACCGGCCGAAGCTCCAGGAGTATGGAGGTTGCCCTCCGTTCGCTGCCAACGCCACCGTATAAGTGGAGCCGGCGGTCGCGGAAGGAATGCTGGTGGTCACCAGGCTCAGCGGCGGATAGCAGGTTGTGGCGGGACCGCCGGCACGCACGCTGGCGGGTAATGCGCTCAATAGAAAAATCAGAACTGCGAGGGGGAGAAGATATTTGCGCACCATTACATTCAGACTCCATTCTGAAGAAATTCCTGCGAATGGCCGGGATCTGCCTCATCGACAGCTTCCGAACCGGTATACAAACAACAAGTTTGGCAATCATAGGGCAGCACCAAACTGACAGAACCGCAATTGATGCAGTGCAGGAAACTGAATCCCAGGAGAAGAGCCGTCAAAATAATCCTTTCCGCCGCAGTACAGACATCTCAGTACCGTCCTGCGCCGGATGGGAGCAATGGTCAACGGGTATCGCCGGAAGAGGGGTGGCCCCTCTTCCGCGATTACCCATAGCAATGATGTTTTTGATCTAGAGGGATGATAGTTCAAAACGGCGGCAATTGCCTATGCCCGCAAGTGAATTCCACCTTGGGGGACCTGGGGAGGAACCTGCCTGCGCAACGCCGGAACTAACGCGGGAGACCACTCTTGCTCAATCACCCGCGCTGCGGACACCCCGAACTCATCCGTCTCTATTGCCGTAACTTGTTGCTGCAGCATGGGTAACATGCCGATACACGCCGCCATGGCGCCTACCAGGTACCACATATCACGATACAGATTGTGGGCGGCGTACCCGTCAAATAACAGCAGGGCCAGAATGATGTTGAACATCGCAGGCAATTCCTGCAGAAACCGGGATGCGTTGACCGCCGTCAGCTGTTTTCGCAATCGCAAATTCAACTTGAACACGCTAACCAGATACCCTCCAAACGTAAAAATCCCGACCAACCCCAGCTCTCCCAATAGCTTGAAATACAGCGAGTGTGCATTCAGGTATATCCTGCGACCATTGCCAGGCCAGTACTTCATTCCGTTCGCAGCGGTGTAATCCCCGGCTCCAATTCCAGTAATTGGGTTGCTTTCAAACATAGCCACACCGCCTTTCCAGCTCAGAATGCGGTTTTGATAGGACAGATCGGTCTTCAGGTTGTTCACTGTTTCGTACCGAGCCTTGTATTGTTCCGGAATCACCATCCAGGCCACAGGGGCAAGCGCCACCAGAATTGGCAGGTAAATCAGGTTCTTCGGCCTGCGAAACACCAGCAGCAACAATAGGAAAAGCACACCGGAAGCCGCGGCGCGGGATCCAGTATCGACGATCGTCACCACGTAAATAGCGATGGAACCAAGGGCGATGAGCCGCATCCACAGCGGATTGGATCGCGCCACGATTGCCAGGCAAAGCGGTATCGTCACCAGCAGGGTAATGGCCAGGGTGTCTGGATCACCTGCCGAACTGGTAATGCCGATCGCGCGGTCGATGTTCATTCTCACGATCAGGACCCCGTGGGCGTAATTCCACAGCGCGCTCCCCCCTAGCCAGTCAACCAGCAGAATTTCCGTAAAAATAAACCACTTGATGCGCTTCTCTGTGGTCAACAGAGCGGTCACAAATAAGAGAAAAATGACAGTTTCCAAGTACGAGATACACGCGCCCAGGGCTCCAGCCCGCCAAAAGGCCAACGGAATGGACACGATCATTGCCCCATAAAACGCAAGGAACCAACGCATCGGCGACGGAAAACGCAATTTCTGCCCGTGGACTAAAAACGCCACCAGCAGAAGCCCAGCCACGACCCTCTCCAGGTGCAATGGCGCCAACTGCGGATAAAGCTCGCCAGGTTGCAACTCCATCACAATCAAGAACGCGAGGAGCCCGATGTAGGGCCGTGTCAACCCCACCATCGCCAAAACAAACGTCACAAAAACGATAATCAATTCCATCTATCCGTCGCCCTCGCCACTTCCGATGTGCACCCAACAACGCCTGCACGCCTCATGCCAACCTTTAGCTACATTTGCGATTGTGCTCATGACGAGCTTTCGTGGCGCAAAATACGCCAAACTGAACCCCAACGCTACCCGCTGACGCAGCTCGACCAAACATTTTCGGCCGACAGAAGGAAATGTTCCTCCTTCCCTCAACAAGAGTGCAAAAGTTTGCACATAGGGGTCCGCTGGTACCCTTTTCCTCAACTTGTAGCCCGAATTTAGGCGGATCGGAGCTTCCTGGTTTTGGCCAGCCACATGCACCCGACAGACTGGTACCTGCATCTTCACACCTCAACCGGGAGCTTCGCTGCTGTGGCATCCACCGTTCCAAAGCTAGAACATCGCAAGCATTTTTCTCTGAAAAAGCTCGTCCGTGGTTCCGGCAGCCGCGTGCTCCGCATGGTGTTGCTCGCCCTCATCGGCTTCTTCCTCATGCCTTTCACCGTCCATAAGCTCGGCTCCGAACAATACGGGATCTGGGCCATAGCCATGGCCTTCATCGGCTACTACAGCTTTCTGGATCTTGGCCTCTCCGGGGCGGTATTCACCCACATGGCCTATGCTTTTGGGCTGGAAGACCATGAAGAAGCCCGCAATATCTACGGAGCCGCGACGCGGATTTTCGCGGCTGTCGGTCTGGCTCTCCTCGCTGTCACCCTCGTGCTCGCCGGCGGCGTCTATTTCCTGCACTATGCCCATAGCCGCCAACTCGCCATCGTGTTTCTCATTGTTGGTATTAGCACTGCGTTCAGCTTCAGCATGCGAGTCCCGTTCGGAACACTGAATGCCGGCCAGCATTTCGACATCACCGCATGGGTGCTGATCCTTACCGGAATGTTGCGGGCCATTGGCACTGTGCTTCTACTCAATGCGCACTATGGGGTGATTGCGCTCGCCTGGCTCAGCGTTCTGACCGCAATTCCGGCCAATGTCATCATTCTCTGGACAGTGCACCATCAGTATCCGTTCCTGAAGATCTTCTCCTGGCCGCGCTGGAATCGAAGCACATCGCGAAAACTCTTTAGCTTCGGCGGACCCGTTCTCATCGGACAAATTGCGGATCGAATCCGCTTCCAGACAGACACGCTCACCGTCTCGTTCTTCATCGGCCTGACGGCGGTCACACACTACAGCGTCGGCTCGACTTTGGTTATTTATTACATGGACGCAATTGACGCCATCGTGGGTGTAATGATGCCCCTGCTGAGTATGCAGAAGAGCGTCAGCGATCACGCCGGATTCGAGCGTAGCTACTTCTCCGGCACGCGCGTCGCATTAGCCAGCTCCGCCTTTATCGCTTTCGGCATGATTGCCTGGTCGCGCGACTTCGTCTCTCTCTGGATGGGCTCGGCCTTCACTGACGTATATCCCATCATTGTGATCCTCTCGATTGCGGTGTTCCTTGAGACCTCGCAGGCCACCTCCGTCAACGCGCTCTATGCCAGCCTGCACCAAAAGGCTTATGCCGCTCTCAACATCAGCGAAGCGCTTTCCAACATCGTTCTCAGCGTTCTGCTGGCGCGGCCCTATGGCATGATCGGCGTCGCCCTCGGCACGTTGATTCCCAGCATCGTCTTCCGTGGCATCGTACAGCCCATCGTGGTGCAACGCGTCCTCGACATCAAAATCCGAGACACCGCCATGGTCTATCTGCGCACCGGATTCCGTTGTGCCGCGTTTCTGGCGCTGCCTTGGCTCATCACGCACTCCCTGCTCCGCCCCACGTATTTTCGCTTGATCGCGGTCGGCGTTCTTTCCGCCATGGCGTATGCAATCCCGGTCTGGTGGCTGGAGTTTAACGGTGTCGGTGCGGAGAAGATCGCCGCTTCCTTCCGATCCGCCCGCCGCCTTCTTCTCGCCAACTAAAGAGATGTAGACTTTCCACGACTGTGATACAGTTCGGCATCATGCTTGACCGTCGCCGTTTTCTTGCTGTCTGTTCGCAATTTGGATTGGGTTCAACATTATTGCCGGGTGCTCTCTATACCATCGCCGCCCAGGCGCAGACCGAGGCGGCTGCCTCGGCCACCACCTCTCCATCGCTTCCCCAAATTACACCCGAGATGGTCGAGCAGGCGGCGGCGCTGGCCGGTGTTCCGCTGGCCCCCGACCAAATTTCCATGATGCTGGGTTCACTCAATCAACAGCGCGACGGCTACTCTGCCATCCGCGCGCTCCCCCTGCAGAACAGCGTCGCCCCGGCGTATGTCTTCGATCCTCTGCCGCAGGACGCGACCCTGCAAACCACCCGCGAAGCCCCAAAATATGGCAACCCTCCCACAGTCGGCGAACCTCCCATCAACCTTGAGGAACTGGCCTTCGCCAACATCCCGAAACTCGCCGAATATATTCGCACAAAAAAAGTATCTTCCGTGGCATTGACGGAGATGTATATCGAACGCATCCGGCGCTTCAACCCGGCATTGCATTTCCTCATTACGCTCACGGAAGAACGCGCCATGGCCCAGGCCAAAGCTGCCGACGCCGAAATCGCCTCTGGAACCTATCGCGGCCCTTTGCATGGATTGCCGTGGGGCGCGAAAGACCTGCTCGCCGTGAAAGGTTATCCCACCACCTGGGGAGCTGCCGGCTTCGAGCATCAAACCTTCGACTACGACGCCACCGTCGTCAAGCGCCTCGATGCAGCTGGCGCCGTGCTGGTGGCGAAATTGAGCCTCGGCGCATTGGCCATGGGCGATCAATGGTTCGGCGGCCGCACTCTCAATCCCTGGAACCGCCGTCAAGGGTCAAGCGGGTCCTCCGCCGGGCCGGCCTGCGCTACCGCCACGGGATGCGTCGCTTTCTCGATTGGCTCAGAAACCCTCGGCTCCATTTCCTCGCCCTCCACTCGATGCGGCGTCACCGGCCTTCGTCCCACGTTCGGCTTCGTGCCGCGCACCGGGGCCATGGCGCTTTCCTGGACCATGGACAAGCTCGGCCCCATCTGTCGCTCCGTGGAAGATTGCGCTCTGGTGATGAACAGCATCTATGGACCGGATGGAAAGGATTTGAGCGTGCGCAACGCCGCCTTCAATTGGGACGCGCACTTCGACTGGCGCAGCCTCCGCATCGGCTATGTCCCAACCGCCTTCGTGATTCCAAAGCCCTTGATGGAAACCATGCCCACCGGCTTGACGTCGGAACAACAAAAGAAATGGCGCCAGGACTATGCCCTGCGCCGCGCTTCCCGCGAACGAACTCGATACGATCGCACCTTCGATCTGGCGACGCTCGATCAACTGAAAAGCATGGACGTCAAATTGATCCCGGTCGAACTGCCAAAACTTCCCTCCGGCGCCATAGCGAATCTCTTGTCCGCCGAAGCCGCTGCGGCCTTTGACGAGCTCACCATGACCGGCCGCGACAAACTGCTGACTGCGCAAGGTCCGGAGGACTGGCCCAATGTGTTTCGTACCGCCCGCTTCTATCCTGCGGTGGAATACATCCAGGCCAACCGAGCGCGCTCCCTGGCCATTCAGCAAATGGCCGCAATTTTTAAGATAGTCGACATCGTTGTCGTGCCCAGCGACGGTGAGCAGCTCACCATCACCAATCTCACCGGACATCCCGCCGTGATCCAGCCCAACGGCATCCGCGAGAACGACTCACCCAAACCTCCCGCTATCGATACCGGCGACGAAGACAACATCGGAGGTCCTGGCACGCCGCTCAGCATTACTTTCCTCGGCAACCTATATCAGGATGCGAAACTCTGCGCCTTCGCGCGCGCCTACCAGCATGCCACCGACTTCTCCAAGATGCATCCCGATTTATCCGGCATCGGCGCTTGATGGATACCATTTTTCGCCGAAAGAGAATGAGCGCGTCAGCCAATTGGTCATCTCGAATGCTGCAGCAGCTGCGTATAGAGCGCACTCAGTGGATAGGTTTCTATGAATTCGAATGGAAAAGTTGCATTCTGGATTGCCACAATCTATGGCGCCTTCGTCTTGATTGCAATGGCGCCCATGTTGTTATTTTCTTCTCAACAAGATGATCCATTATTCTTCCAACTTGTTAGCGGGGCATTCTGCCTAACGCTCTTACCATCTGCTTTGATTGGGATACGTTGGAAAAAACTAGGTGGCGCGTGGATGATGCTTATTTCAGTTGCGGCAGCGTGTGCCCTATGCCTAAATGAGATTCAAAGGTCTCGTCCAACAGGCAATAGGCTGGTTTTAGGATTCAGCTTGTTGTGGTGGACAACCGCCTGCAGTATCCCAGCAATTTGCGGGTTTGTTTTATTCACCGCTCGGCGGCGGAAAAAAGCCACCGTCAGACAGTGAAGCTTCCGCCGGTGGCCAGGTCAAGCCTCCGCTCGCTTGCCCGTTTGATCGAACAGACCCTGTAACCTTCTAGGAATGTAGACTCCC